>CAZHIK010000014.1:15373-27398 GCA_964532635.1 uncultured Enterobacterales bacterium | reverse complement strand
CGCGCGATTCGTGGTCTGTCCGTGCCGGTGGCAAATCGTCGATCGACGCATCGCCCTCCAGTGCGGCAATGACGGGGAACCAGGCTTGCATGCTCAGGTCGGACGCGGCGCTCGGTCTGGACAAAGGCTCCCAGCTCCCCGAGGGCGACGCGACCGGCGTTGCCACCGCATCCCATGCCGGCCTCGCCACGCGGCGAGGCCGGCATCTGTGGAGGACGGCCATAGGTCGTTTGCGTCGGGCTCTCGACAGGAGCCGCTGCTCCACATTGATGGCCAGCTCGTCACCCCGCCGCATCAGGTCCATGACCCCGGTGTCATCGGGCAACATCACGCTCTCGACGAGCACCCAGCGGTTCATGGGAGCACGACTGCGCGCAGGGGCAGCGCGAGAGGGCGAGGAACTCGTGTCTCGACGAACAGCACGGGCATGAGGGCTCCCCTGGGAGCCCGCAGCATAGCTCCAAGGAGGACTACCCGGGGATCAGCAATCGGAGGCGCGCACCAGGCTGTCCGGCTCGCCCTGCTTCCAGTAGTGGGTCCAGCAGCTGCAGGAGCCCCACTGGGCCTCGTACCAGGCGCCGTCCTCGAGGGCCTCGGCGGCGTGGTCTTCGGACGCACCCTCGGGCACCACGCCGTAGGTGACCTCGTCGGGGATGCCGGTCTCCTCGAACCCGCTGACCACCCAGACGTCCACGCCGCCGTAGGTGGCGCCGCGGGCGAGCTTGCAGGTGTCCTTTTCGAGCTTCTTCTCGGCGTCGCCGTCGAGCTTCATGACCCACAGGAAGGTCATGTCCTCGGGGCTGTCCATGCCATCGCGGACGAACACGGGCAGGCCGTCCTCGAAGACGATGTCGGACGCATCCGAGTTGTCGGGGTGGGCGCAGTTGCTGGTTTCGGCTTCGTCGCAGTCGACCTCACCGCAGCCGGCGAACACAGCCATAGAGAGAACCATGATGAGTCTGTTCATTCTGACCTCCGCCGGCTTGGGACACCGCAGCGTCGAGAATCCGTGACCCCGAACCCAATTCTCCTCCACCGATGCCAGGATAAGGCTTCCGAACCATGCAACGGCCTACACTCCCCACCCTGCTGCTCCCGCTCCTGCTCACCGCCTGCCCGTCCCCGGCCGACATCGCCGACAGCGCCCCACAGGCTCCCCCAGAGCCCGTGCCCTGGTTGCTGGACGAGCGAGGGCGCGCCGTGATCCACCGCGGCATGAACGTCACCGGCGCCGCCAAGTGGGCCGACGACTACATGCCCGATGTGAGCGATGCCAGCCTGGCCACCATGCAGGCCGCCGGCATCACCTTCGCCCGGGTGCTCACCTTCTGGGACGCGGTAGAGCCCATCGAGGGCGAGTACGATCAGGACTACCTGGCCCTGCTCGACGCCTTGTTGACCCGCATGGACGAAGCGGGCATCGCCGTGATGATCGACATGCACCAGGACGTCTGGGGCGTGGGCTTCGGCTCCGACGGCGCTCCGGCGTGGACCTGCGACCAGGCCTACTACGACAGCTACGAGCACCCCGGCGGCTCCTGGTACATGGCCTACATGACTGACGAGGTCCAGGCCTGCTTCGACGAGTTCTGGGAAGACCCCGTGGAGCAAGAAGCCTTCGCCCAGGCCTGGGCCCAGCTGGCCACCATCGGCGCCACCCACCCCTCGGTGGTGGGCTACGACGTGCTCAACGAGCCCTTCTGGGGCACCAACACCCAGGAGGTCTTCGAGGAAGAGCTCCTGCCGGCCTTCTACGAACGAGTCATCGCAGGCATCCGGAGTGTGGACGACGAGCGCTGCTCGTTCGGCGAGTGGGAACGCCCCTGCCGCTTCATCGCCCTCGAGCCCTCCACCCACATCAACCTGCTGCAGTCCCGGCTCATCTTCCCCGAGGCCGAGGGCCTGGTCTTCGCGCCCCACTTCTACCCGACCTACGCCGAGGAGGGCACCGGCTTCGACGGCGACCTGTCCAACGAAACAGCCCACATGGCGGGCCTCATCGAGCACGGGCAAGACGCCGGCCTCCCGGTGATCCTGGGCGAGTTCGGCATCTTCTCCGCCCACGGCAACGAGCACGACTACGTGCGGGGGATGGTGGACCTGTTCGAGAGCCACGTGGGCAGCACCGCGTACTGGTCCTGGGATCCCAACGACAGCTACGGGGTGGTGGGGAGCGACGACGGCCCCGCGTACATGCTCGGCGCCTGGTCGCGCCCCTGGCTGCACGCCATCCCCAGTACGGATCTGGAGATCGAGCCCCTCGACGACGGAATGCGCGCCCGCTTCGAGGCCGCCGATGGCGACACCATCACGGCCGTGGTGCCCGAGCCCTGTGTCGAGCACGCCCAGGTCAGCGGCGCCAGCATCGTGGAGCAAGACGGCCTGCGTTGGACCCTCGAGCCCAGCGCCACCGGCCCGACCGAGCTGAGCATCCAGGGCTGCGGTGAGGGATGACACCTGGCCCCCAGGGGGTTCGAGGCTCCGGTCCTGGGCTCGGCTCCCGACTCGCCATGCACAGCTCCCCACTCCGCAACCTCGCAATCCTGCTCCCGCTGCTGCTCTGCAGCTGCCTGCACACCATCCCGGCCCTGCCCCTCGACTTCCCCCGGACGGACCTGCCCGCCACCCGCAGCCTCGAGGAGTCGGTGATGCTGCTGGCCTGGGGCAGCACCAACGTGGACCGCCAGCGCCGGGTGGAGCAGCGCGCCCGGGAGCTGGGCCTCGAAGCCAGCGCCGAGCCCATCGACATCTACACCCGCCAGGACAACATCGTCGTGGACCTGCCCGGGCGCCGGGACGACCTGATCTACCTGGTGGCCCACTACGACAAGACCGACTCGAACCTACCAGAGCTGGTCAACGTTCTGCTCAACGGCTCCCTCAATCGCGTGACCGGCCTGACGGTGATGAGCGAGGGCGCCATCGACAACGCCACGGGGGTTGCCACGGTGCTCGAGCTGGGCCGCTGGCTGGCCCGGCAGCCCAACCGGGAGCACAGCTACCGCCTGCTGCTCACCGGCGCCGAGGAGGTGGGCCGGCGGGGCAGCCGGGCCCACGTGGCGCGCGTCGGTCCCGAGGATCGCGAGCGCATCCTGCTGGCCATCAACGTGGACGCGGTGGCGGTACGAGGCAGCGAGGACTGCGCCATCGCCGGTCGTGGCGCCGAACAGGTGGCCGACTGGTTGATGGATGCCGCCGGCGACGCGGGCTGGCCCATGGGTGAAGGGAAGATCCCCGCCTTCGCCACCAGCGACCACGAGTCGTTCCGCAAGTCCGGCCCCGGCCTCGACGTGGTCACCAGCATCGGCTTCAACCTGGTGGGCGGCCTGCTGCCCCAGCGCTCCTGGTTCACCACCCGCCACCGTGCCCCGGTGGTGATGGTCAGCACCTGCGACTTCGAGCTCGGGCTGGGGGAGCTGGGCTCCATGTTCGCCCTGCCCACCGGCAGCATGCACGGGCCCCGGGACAACCTCACCCAGGTGGACCCGGTGCAGCTGCACCACAGCTACCGGGCACTGCGGGCGTTCCTCGAGCACCTGGAGACCGGGGTGCGGAGCTCGGAGCTGCGCGCCATCGACAATGAGCTGGGACCGACATCCCAAGCTTCGAAGAGGCACACACCGGACCGATGAGACCGTCACGAGCAGCGGCCAAGACGGGCCTCTCCGCCGCCGGAGGGGCGAGCGTTGGCCGGAAAGCGGCACGAAGCCGATTCTGGTAGAAGGGTCACCTGTTCCGAGGTGCCCTATGAGCCTCCTTCCACTGCTCATCCTGGGGGTGGCCCAGGCCGCCGACACGTCGCCACCCGCCTGGCCCGAAGGTGCTTGGCTGCAGGTGGGAAAGAGCCAGGTGCTCTACGACCAACCCGCCACCAGCGAAGCGGAGCTGCTGCGCCGGGAGCGTGAGATCCACCTCGATCTCATCTGGCCCGAGGCCCAGGATGACGCCGGCGTGGTGGAGTACCGCGTCTTCTACGACCAGCAGGAGCTGACCCGGCTGCCCGGCGGCACCCTCCGCTGGTCGTCGCGGGTCCAGGACGGCACCGAGAACTGGGCCGTGGTCCCCGTGGATGCGGCGGGCAACCACGGTCCCCGGCTCGAGGGTCGCGTGGATCACGTGGTGTCCCACGATCCGAGCGACAGCAGCCAGGTGCTGCTCATCGGAATCCTCGGCTCCTCGGGCAGCGAGGCCTCGGTCACCGACGTCTTCGCCTCGAACCCGGAGTTCGACGCCGCCCTGCACGCTGCCCTGGACGCGGCGCTGGCCGATGGCAGCATCGCTGTGGCCAGCGAAGGAGGGCTACAGGAAGCCGCACAAGACGACGCCCCCCCCAACCTCTCCATCCGCATCGGCCACAGAGGCTCCACCCAGGCCTTCTTCGAGCGGACGCTCCGCTACCTCGAGGACGGCGCACCCACCTGGACCACCGACGACGGCGACCGGAAGTTGTCCGTGCAGCTGGCCTTCCACGACTCCCAGGGGCACAGGGCGTGGACCGTGGAGGTGCACACCCAGCCCATCGGCGATGGCTCACGGCTGTCCCGCCAGGCCCTGACCGACCCCATGAGCGAGCGGAGCCTGGGGAGCTGTGCTGTGGACACCGACTACACCACCACTGGAGGGCTGTGGGTGGAGGTGGGAACGGATCCCAAGGGCGGGCAGCCCCAGAGCGTCTGCGAGCGGGCGGCGGTGCCGCGCTGAGCCCCTTCAACCCCAACTCCCCCACCTACGCACCAGGAGACCCTCGAATGCTGCTGCTCTCCATGTTGAAGAAGGCCACGCGGTCTCCCGACCTGCTGGCCCTCGGGACCCTGTCCGGCGTGATCCTGGGTGTGGGGACGGTGTTCTTCCACTTCCAGGAGGGGCTGCGCTGGCTCGACGCGCTCTACTTCACGGTCATCACCCTCACCACCGTGGGCTACGGCGACATCTCACCCCAGACCGATCCCGGCAAGATCTTCGCCATGGTCTACATCCTGGTGGGGCTGGGCATCTTCGCGGCCCTGATCGGTGTGGTCGCGGACCTGGCGCTCGACAGCGCCAAGGAGCGTCGGGGCGTGCTCCGGGCCGACTGAGGTCCGAGCCCCCTGCGCCTACATCCCCACCCGCTCCCCCGCCACCGCGCAGCGATACCCCTGCTCGGCTGCGACGGCCTCCAGCTCGCCCACACGCCCATCGGACACCCGCGGCGACAGCTGCGTCAGCAGCGCCTGCTTCACACGGGCCCGGCTGCAGATCCTCGCCGCGTCCCACGCGGTGAGCTGCTTCATCGAGGCCGCCACCTCGGCATGCTCCGGCAGCCAGCCGCCGCCCACCACGGCCAAGTCCACCCCATCCAACAAGCGATACAGCGCCTTGCAGGGCGCGCTGTCAGCCGCCCAGGCCACCGTCCGACCCGAACGCGGGGGACCCACCACGTCCCCGGGCTGCACCACCGAGCCGTCCGGGGCGGTCACGGGCTGCCCGGCACGGAGCTTCCCGAAGTCTGGCCCCGGCGCGATGCCTCGGGCCTGGGCCTCCGCGGGATCGAAACGCCCGGGCCGGGGATGCTCCTCGAGGCGGAAGCCTGCGCAGGGTACAGTGTGGTCCAAGGGGAGCCAGCGGAGGGCGAGGTGCTCGTCCTGGTAGACCACCGGCAGCGGCTGCTTCTTAGCCGGCGCCGGCCCCGACAGCTCCACGAGGCGCAGCTCGAACGACAGCTTCACGCCCAGCCCCAGCAGCAGGGGTACGAGCCAGGCCTGGGCTCCATCGGGCGCCACGATGGTCAGGGGGCCCGCGCCCCCCAACTGCCCGCGCCGGGCCAGCAGCCCGGGCAGCCCGAGCACCTGCGCCGGGTGCAAGTGGGTCAATGCCACCACCCGCAGGCTGGCCAGGTTCAGGCGGGCCTCGGCAAAGGCCTGCAGGGTTCCCTCGCCGCAGTCCAGCAGGTACAAGGCGCTGTCCATGCGCAGGGCCGCCGTAGTCAGGGGACGCTCGGGTCGAGGGAAGTCCGCGCCGGTGCCGAGGATGGTGAGCTCCATGGGGTCTCCGGTGGCCGAGGGACGGGTTGGGGTATCCCGGCGCGCCGCCCACGCCCCCGCGCCTGGTAGCATCTACCTAGCGCCCCGGAGGAAACGATGATGTGGAGGAGAGCCCCCCTCGCCCTGACCGCGATGCTCCACTTCGCGGCGGGCTGCAGCTGCGAGCCCGCCCACAGCCCGGACAGCGGCCCTCCAGGGACGGAGAGCGACCACAGCGGCCCCCTCGACAGCGACCCGCTCGACAGCGACACCGCCGGCCCCGCGCCGGTGGACGCCCACGAGATCCTGGGTCGGGGGCTGGTGGCCCTTCCCCGCGACGGCGGCGTCTTCCTGAGCTGGCGGCTGCTGCCCTGGGACCCCCAGCCCGCGAGCTTCGTCGTGCACCGCGCTGACACCGTGGACGGCAGCTACGAGCCCCTCCCCGACGCCGGGGCCATCACCGCGTCCAGCACCCACACCGACAGCAGCGCCACCTCCGGCGAGACCTGGTGCTACGCGGTGGCCGTGGACGACGGCCCCCTGTCCCGGCCCGCCTGCGCCACCGCCGGCGACAGCAGCTACGAGCTGCACGCACCCCTGCAACAGCGCAGCGACAGCGCCACCGAATTGGCGGGCATCGCCCCCGGCGATGTGAACGGCGACGGCGTGCTCGACTTCGTCTTCCAGGTCTACGATCCCGACGACAGCAGCGTGCCCACCCACGTGGAGCTGGTGCTCTCGCACGAGACGGGCTGGGCCTCGGTATGGCGGGTGTCCACGGACTTTCCCAAGAACGGGGGCGACCAGAGCGTGCTGCTGTACGACCTGGACCGCGACGCCCGGGCGGAGATATTCACCCGCACGGGCGGCAGCGGGGATCTTTCCATGCTCGACCCCGAGGACGGATCGGTGCTGCAGTCCCTGCCCTGGTTCACCTCGGGCGGCTCCGGCTTCGCCGAGATCAGCCTGGCCTTCCTCGATGACGTGGACGGTGACGGTGCCGCGGACCCCCAGGTCATCACCCAGTCCAACATGTCCGCCCCCCGCTTCGCGGCGGTGAGCTGGGACGGCGCGAGCCTGATCACCCTCCGGGACCTGAGCCTGCCCACCGAGGACGAGGACTTCACCGATGCCTACCCGGTGTACTTCGCCCTGGGCACCCACGGCCTGCCCGTGGCCGATCTGGACGGCGACGGTGCCGACGAGGTGCTGCCCTGCGGCGCGGTGCTGTCCAGCGACTGGTCCCGCTACCACATCATCTACCCCAAGCACTGCGACGTCTGCTTCCCCGCCGACGTGGACCCCCACCACGCCGGCCCGGAGCTGCTGTTCGGCTGCAGCGAGTACAGCTTCCTCACCCGCTACGACGGCGAGGGCATGGACACTCTGTGGACCAACATGTCCAGCTACGAGGACGACGGCTGGGACAAGGGCTGGGCCATGGACCTCACCACCAGCCACGCTGGCCTCGAGGTGGCCATGCTGGAGCAGCCCCAGACGTCCAGCTCCACCATGCAGACTCGGTTGTTCACCTCCCAGGGCGGGGAGATCCACGGCGCCATGGGCCTACAGCTGCAGTACGACGTGCCCATCGACTGGAGCGACGGTGATGGGGTCAAGGAGATCTGGTCCTGGAGCTGCGGGGGTGCCAACCGTCCCGGCACCAGCGCCTGCAGCGGCGGCATCTACGCCCGCATCGGCGACTTCGTGGGGGACGTCCGCGAGGAGGTGGTCTGGCTGGACCTGGACGCCAACCAGTTCGTGATCACCACCAACATCGCCGACGGCAGCGGCCAGGTGGTCACCCCGCTGGCCGACCGGGGCTATCGCATGGCCGTCGCCCGCATGGGGGCCTCGGGCTACCCCACCAACTGGCTCGCCGCGCGCTCGGGGCAGGACCGCAGCGACGCGGTGCCCCTCACTCGGTGAACAACACCGCGCTGCCGATGGCACCCATGGTCCAGCCCGTGGGCTCGCCGTCCTCGGTCATGGCGTGGAATGCGCGCTGCAGCGGATCCGGCACGAAGAAGCTGGCGGGGGGCTGCTGATCGGCCGGGATGCACTGCAGCATCATCGGCTCCCAGTCGGCGGGATCGCACTCGGAGGGATCCGCCAGCACCTCGGTGTCCATCAGCGAACCGGCGATCTTGGAGATGGCGGTGAAGTCGGTGGTGGCCGCGGCCGCGGCCCGGGCCAGGTCCCGCAGATCGTCTCCGTGCTCGGCCTCGAGATCAGAGGGCACCGTGGGCTCGACGATCACTGGGTAGATCCAGTCGCCCGGCCGGACCTCCAACTCGAGCTCGAAGTGCTCCACCCCGCCACCGGCCGCCAGGTCCCACGCAGCCAACTCCTCGCCGAGAGCCGAGCCCTCCAGCTCGTCGTCGCTGGCCACCGCAGCGCCGTGGATCAGCCGCAGCTGACCCGCGGGAGCCCGGGCCGTGCCGATGCGGACCGTGACCGTCTCGCCGTCACTCACCGCCAGTTGGTCGCCCATCACCCAGGCACCCGCCGCGCTCTCCACCTCGAGCAGCACCTGGGGTCCCGCGGGCCCTCGGGACACGAAGCTCCTCCGGTCCCTGATACCCGCCAACACATCCTCGCGGGTCGGCTCCGCTGCATCGACCCACACTCGCGTGGCCGGAAACCCTGGAAGGAACAGGATGTGTCGATCGCTGCCCCCCACCGCCGCGACGTGCACCCCCCGAGCCAGCATGGCCTCGTACAGCTCGAGGGCCATGCCCCCGGCGTGCAGGCTGTGGGCCTGCAAGGCCCGGCGCCAGATGGGGCTGACCTCGCCGTGGGCCGCCTCCCAGCCCGCGAGGGTGGTCTCGTCCGCGGGGGGCACACTCAAGGCCCAGCCGGCGTTCCAGACCTCGAGGCTGTCGTGGGTCCGCAGGTCCCAGGGGAAGGGGTAGTTGGCCGCCGTGGGGTGGTTGATGGAGACGTTGCCGCCCAGGGCGTGCACGGTGTCCGCGGCCGCGCGCACGTCTTCGGTGTCGACGCCATCGCCCTCGAGGTCCACCGAGATGCTCTGCTCGAGGCCGTGCAGGTTGGCCTCGGCGCTCGAGAAGTTCCACTCGGCCCCGGGCAGCAGCACCAGGCGCTCGCTGTGGAAGTCCGCATCGAAGGCCGCGTCCACGTTGTTGTGGTCGGTGAAGGCCAGGAAGTCGAGCCCGTGGCCGCTGTACTCGGGGTGGACCCCGACGAACGCCGCATCCTCCAGCGCTTGGGCCATGGCGATCTGGCTGGCCACCGAGTCGAAGCCGTCGGAGCTGTAGCTGGTGTGGGCGTGCAGGTCGCCCACCAGCCAGCCGTCGGCCGCAGAGAGCAGGTCCTCGAAGACCGCGGGCTCGGGAGGCCGGGAGTCGGTGCTGCTGTCCCGGGGAGAGGGGCAGCCGAGGAGCAGCAGGGGCAAGAACACGGGGCGCATGGGGCTGGCTATCTCGCGGGCCTGCTCGAGGTTGATAGGGGACCCCTGCCCGAGCTCCGGAATCCCCATGCGCATCGTCCCGTTCCTGGCCTTGCTCGCCGGCTGTCCCGGCCCCCAGGACAGCGCCGCCCCGGCGCCGTCCGCCCAGCTGTGGCCCGGGGAGGACCTCCGCCCCACCCTCGAGCACCCCTTCTTCGATGACCACCCCGCCCTGGGCGATCTGTCCCTGTACGCCAGCCGGGTGGAGGGCGCCTGGGAGGACCGACCCGACCAGGCCCACCGCGGCGCCTTCGCCCTGGGCAACGGCCGCGCCTTCGGGCTGATGGGCCTGACGGATCCCCTCAACACCCTGCACGGCATGGTGGGGCCGGTCTACGAAAAGGGCGATCGTTTCTTCGGGGACCTGGTCTTCCAGCTCGAGGTCGATGGAGCGGTACCCGAGACCGAACGAGAGTGGCTGGCCCGGGTTCGCGGCAGCGCCGTCAACATCACCCGGGCCGACGTGGGGGAGCTGTCCCTGTACACCGTTGACTTCGCCCCCAGGCCCGCTGGCGTGGACGACCTGGACGTGCCCGCCGCCATCGTGCGGGTGCTGCTGGTGAGCAACCACGGCGACAGCGGCCACCAGGCGGCCATCCAGCTCGAGCCCTACCGCACCCCCACCGACATGGACGGCTGGCTGGGCGAGGACGATGGCAAGGACCAACGCCTGGCCTGGCTACCCTGGCACGGCCTGGTGGACGACGACCAACGCATCGAGCTGGGCAGCATCGCGGCCGGCACCAGCGCCCAAGCCGCCTTCGCCGTCGGCTTCGGCAACAACGCGGATGACATCGCCGCCCTCGAGTCCTGGCTCGCCACCACCGATCCCGACACCCTGCTCGACGACACCCTCGCCTGGTGGACCGACTTCAGCGCTGATGGTGTACAGCTGAGCATCGACGACCCGCGCATCGAGGATCTCTACGACGCTCAGCGAGTCGGCCTGCGGGTCCAGCAGAGCGCCGCCGGGGCCGTCTGCCCCATGTCCCGCTACACCGGCGTGTGGCTGCGGGACACCATCGGCCCGGTGCGCTTCCTGCTGCGGGCCGGCCTGCACGACCAGGCCACCGCGGCCCTGGACTACCTGTTCCTCTGCGCGGTGGTGGACGGCGACTACTCCAACCACTGCTCGAGCGGCCTCGAGCCCGACGACATGGTGGACGAGCCCGACTGGGATGCCCTGGGGTCGTTCAGCGGGCGCAAGGCCGCCGAGGGCCCCAGCTACGTGCCCCTGGCCTACGCCCACTACGCCGCCTTCACCGGCGACTGGTCGCGCATCGAGCAGCGCTGGCCCTACCTCCGCCGGGGTCTGCTGGCACAGGAGATCAGCGACGAGGGCCTGCAGCCCTTCTCCGGCGACGAGACCTACCGCATCGCCATGGCCGCGGCCCTGGGCCACCAGCTCGAAGAGGCCTACGAGGAGACCGCCTGGTCCGCCAACTCCAGCTTCCTGATGGCCGCCGCGGCCCGCTGGATGGCCGAAGCTGCCGAGCGCCAGGGCCTGGCGGAGGACCAAGCCGACTTCGAGGCACTCGAGGCCCTGGCCCACAACGCCTTGGACCAGCACTACATGCTCCCCGACGGCCACTGGAGCCCCTTGATCTGGCGCGCCAGCGAGCAGGCCGAGCCCCTGCCCTACGAGGATGTGAACCTCAAGGCCCTGTGGGCTGGCAGCCACGGCATCGACAGCGAGGTCGCCCAGGGCAACCTGGCCAGCCTGCGGGCCATCGCCGGCCACGGCGACGGCACCATCCAGTCCATCCTCCCCGAGCCCTACGAGAGCTTCGGCATCGAGGAGGGCATGTGCACCGGCATGGTGCCCGGCTACTACCTGGCCAACCTGACGCTGGTGGGCGACCCCGAGGCCCACCTGGCCTTCGACGCGCTGCATCTGTACGCCGACGACGGCGGGCAGGTCGACGAGTACATGGTCTACGACGACTTCAGCGCCCTGGCCCCGGCGTATGACGGCTCGGGCTTCCTGGGGGACTTCACCGCCCGCTACCGCCCCTGGGAAGGCGCCATCGACGCCGACGCCATGCTGCTGTACCTGGCCGGCCCCATCGCCAGCGACGGCGAAGCCGACATGGTGCTGGCCCCCCACCTGCCCAACGGCCTGCCGAGCCTGGAGCTGGCGGGGCTGGTGGCGGCGGGAGGCTCGGGTGACCTGAGCCTCGAGCACAGCATGGGCGCCATCGAAGCCCGCTTCGTCAGCGCGGCCAGCGAGCCCTTCGAGCTGCAGCTCGACCTGCCCCTGCCGCCAGGGTTCGGGGCAGTGATGATGTCGATCGCAAACGGCGATCCCGCAGGCGAGCTGATCACCATGCCCGGCGGCGAGCAACGCCTGCGCTTCGCGGCGCGGGAGGTCGGACCTGGGGAGGCGCTGAGCTTCCGGGTGGTGGGGGCGCCCTGACGAAGGCTCACTCGATCTCGCTCTCCGGCGCTCCGCGGATCGCTCGAAGGAGAGCTGAGCGCCCTCGAGACCAACCAGCTCACCCGAGCGACCATCCATCCTCCAACCGACCACCTCGGCGACCAAGCCAGGAGTTTCCGA
>CAZHIK010000014.1:5191-15363 GCA_964532635.1 uncultured Enterobacterales bacterium | reverse complement strand
CACAACCTCGAACCTGTTCGCCGCCCGCCGCTGAAAACCCGCTTTCTCTGGTGGCTGTTTCTGCAGAGCCACACCATCCGCGGAGAAACGGCCGGATCGAGGGTACTTGGTCGCTGAAGTGGTCGGAATGAAGGCACATGGTCGCCCCACCCAACGCGCCGCCCACTCGAAGCGCCCACCCAACGGAGCAGGCCCCCTGCGCTCTCTCACCCCTCAAAGCGGGCGATCTCGCAGTCATACAGCGTGTTCTCGTCACAGCCACGTGTCACCGGAGGGCCCACGGGGCTCGTCCACAGGCCCATCGCCGAATAGGCGACTGGGGTCGCCCGCCATCCGCACCCCTCCAGCTCGACCGAGCAGCCATGCACCATCCCTTCGACCAGCGCGTTCCTCGAGCGCACCATCTCCTGGCGCTCCTGGCGCTGGTCACCGGCTGCCCCTCCCCACCCGTGGCGACCCCCGACAGCCCGCCGGTGCAAGACTCGCCGCCCTCCGAAGACACCGACACCACCGAGGTGATCCAGCCCAGCTGGCCCGCACTGGTGATCAACGAGCTGGTGGCCGACAACGCCGGCAGCGCCCTGGACGGCACCACGGCGACGCCCCCGTGGATCGAGCTGCACAACCCCGGCTCCGATCCGGTGAGCCTGGAGAGCTGGACCATCAGCAGCGATCCCGACCAGCCCGACATGCACTCCCTCGAGCAGCTCGAGATCGCCGCCGGGGGCTTCCTGCTGCTGTGGGCCGACGAGCGCCCCGAGCTGGGCCCCGACCACCTCGAGCTGGCCCTCCACCCGGAAGGCGGAGCCCTGGGCCTGTATACGCCCGACGGCACCCCCATCGACGGGCTGGCGTTCGGCCAGCAGGCCACCGACCACGCCCTGGCCCGGGCCCTCGACGCCGACGCCACCTGGATCATCTCCGGCAGCCCCTCCCCAGGAGCCAGCAACAGCAGCGGCGGAAGCGGCGCCATCTCCGCCTGGGCCAGCCCACCCGCACCCTGCGAGCTGGTCAGCGAGATCGAGGGCTCGAACCTCCTCGAGGGCGACCTGATCCAGGGTAGTGCCAGCTGCAGCGGGGAGCTGGGCGACGACGCGATCATCCAGGCCGTCACCCTGCCCGAGGGCGCCAGCTGGGACGGCGCCAGCCTCGACTGGCAGTCCGGGCCGGCCAGCGGTGGGCGCATCGAGCTGGTGTTCTCGGTCACCAGCACCGACGGCCACGGCGAGACCCCGCTGGCGGAGACCGTGGTGTTGTGGGTCGCCGACGACCCCAGCGCCGCCGACAACGTCCCCGTCCAGCCCGCCAGCTACACCGAGGAGTGGGGCCTGCCGGTGCTCCACGTCGCCACCGAGGGCGAGCTGTCGGGCAACTACAGCGCCGCCGAGCTGGTGTTCTACGGGCGCAGCCACCCGGGCATGATCAAGGTGCGCGGCGCCACCAGCTCCTACTACCCCAAGCCCGGCTACACCCTCGAGCTGGATGCCCAGGAGCTGCACATCCCCGCCTGGGGGATCACCCGCGACCACCTGGTGCTGCTCAGCCCGTTCGACGACAACGCCTACGTGCGGCAGAAGCTGATCTACGACCAGTGGGCGGCCATCGCCGGGTTCTGGGGCGAGCCGCGCCTCACCCCGCGCAGCTTCTTCGTGGTGCTGTACCTCGACGGCGCCTACCACGGCCTGTTCATGGCCCTGGACCGCATCGACAACGAGTTCATCGACCAGATGGGCTTCGATCGCGACGCGGGGCTGTACAAGGCGGTCAACCACGACGCCAACTTCTTCCTGACCGACTCGGGGGGCAGCGCCAAGGACACGATGCACGACGGCTACGAGAAGAAGGAGGGGCAGCCCGAGGACAGCTTCGACGAGCTGGACGCCCTGGTGAGCTTCACCGCCAACGCCGCCGACGCCGCCAGCCTGCTCGACGGGGACGACACCTGGCTGGATCTCCATGAGTTCATGGACTGGTTCCTGCTGGTCTACTACGCCCACGCCGAGGACTCGGCGGGCAAGAACTCCTACCTGGCCTTCGAGCCGGGCCAGACCCTCGCCCGCTATGCCCCCTGGGACTTCAACCACGCCTGGGGCCAGGACTGGCGCACCCACCGCGAGTCCTCCAGCTCGCTGAACGACTACACCAGCCGCAACCGGGTGTTCTGGGCCATCCAGGACGACGCCGACGCCGACGCGGAGCTGTGGGAGCGCTACCGCCAGATGGCCCAGCCCGGCGGGCCCTTCGACCCGGACTGGCTGCGCGCCACGGTGGATGACTACTACGCCCTGATCGAGCCCTCGGCCCAGCGGGACTGGGCTGTGTGGGCCGCCGACTACTACAGCTACAGCAGCTGGTCGAGCTACCGGGACAGCCAGGACGACTGGACCGACTACGAGGGCGAGAAGGCCTACCTCTACCAGTGGCTGGACGACCGCGCGGAGCTGTTCGCCGAGCTGCGCTGAGGGCTACTCCACCGGCACCCAGGCCTCGACGCTCAGGGACAGGTCGAAGCTGATGTCGCTCGAGCTGGCGCTGTGCTGGTGCACCTCCACCGCGAGCTGGTTGCCGCCGGCCAGCAGCAGGTCCGAGTCGAACTCGTAGGCCGTGTAGCTGGTCTCGTCGTCCCCCGAAGCGGTGTGGCTGGCGTAGGTCTCCGCGTCGACCTCGCCGCTGGACATGCCCTGGCGAAACAGCTCCACCCCGTTGAGCCAGACCAGCCCACCGTCGTCGATGCGCAGCTCGATCTGCAGCTCGCTGGCGCCCTCGAGGGCCTCGGCGGGGACCTCCACCGCGTGGCGGAACCAGGTGGTGATGTGCTTGTTGCTGCTGTCGTCGCCGTAGGAGACCTGGGTGGTCTGGCTGTCGCCGTAGCCCAGCGGGGCGGGACCCTCGGCCCAGCCGGAGTCGTCGAAGGACAGATCGGCCCACCCCTCACCGGGGTCCACGCCGGTGTCGAGGTAGCGCCAGTCGGCCCCCCGCTCCACCAGGGGGGTGACCACCGCCTCGACACGAGCGTTGGCGCTCCCCGGGGTGCCGCGGGCCACCTGCTCCCAGCTGTCCGAGCCATCCGGGATGCGCGCGTAGGCGTGATCCTCGGCCAGGGGTGGGAAGGTGAGCCAGTCCACCGCGATCCCCTCGGCGGTGAACAGCCCCACGCCCTCGCCCTGGGCGCTCAGCTTGAAGGGCAGGTGGCCTTCCTGCTCGCTGTCGTCGGCCCACAGCAGCAGGTAGCCCCCGGGCTCGAGGGTGACGCCGTCGGGGAACGGAGCCTTGTCCTTCTCGGTCCAGTCGTCGCTCAGGGCGAAGCCCGACAGGTCCACGACGGAGTCACCGGCGTTGTACAGCTCCAGCCAGTCCGGGTAGGCACCCTCCTCGGTGGCCACAGCGCTGTCGTTGTCCGCCATCAGCTCGTTGATCACCACTGACGGCAGCGGCACCGGGGGGTCGCTGTCGCCGGGGAGCTCACTGTCCACCAGCGGCTCGGAGTCCTCGGGCGGATCGCTGTCGATGGGCGGCACATCCGGGGTGCAGGCCAGGGCCAGCATGGCGATGGGGACGAGCATGCCGGCCAAGATACCACGCGCCACGCGGCCCCCGGATCAGGAACCGGTCGTTCCACCGGGAAGGCTACCGGACCGTGTAGACCTCGTGCCACCACAGGGGCAAGTGGCTCGATCCGTTCGAGGTGCCCACCGCGCTGTAGAAGCTGCTGCTGGAGTAAATCACGCCATCACCGCTGGTGGCACTCTGAGCGCCCGAGTAGCCCCCTTTGAACGACCCGCTCCACTTCCCCGCCGGATCGTTGACCGTGTAGCTCGAGCCGTCGTAGCCGGTGGCCAGCACCACGTGGCCCGAGCCCGTGAAGTAGCCGTGGACGATGGTGGGGGTGCCCGCCTGCAGCTGGGCGTTGAGATCAGCCATGCTCCCGTCCCGGTGGGACTCCAGCCGCTGGGGAATGCCGGCCTCCGCCGCCAGGGTGTTGAAGACCGACGCCAGGCCCTCGGGACTCTGGGCCTTGTCCTTGCCGAAGCGGGCCGTGATGTCGTCGGGGGTGATGTCCACGCCGTAGTACTTCAGCAGCATGGCCAGGCTGGTGTTCTGACAGCTCGAGCCTTTGTTGAGCTTGTTGGCGTACTGGTAGAAGTAGGGCACATCGCCGGAGGACTGGGTGGTGGGAGTGGGGTGGTTGTCCTCGGTGCCGGAGTCTTCGACGGTGGTGTTCTCGGTGGTGGGAGGCGGAGCGGTGTCAGGTGTCGCGGTCTGGGTGGGTGGGGGCGGAGCCGTCTCGGTCACCGACCGCAGATCGTCGATGAACCCGCAGCTGCCCGCTTGGCCGGTGCAGGTGGGGGGTCTGAAGTGGCGCGGGGGCGGACCGGGCCGCCGGAAGCCGGGCCGGCCGCGCCGATGCCGGGGCACGGCATCCGCAGCGGTGCTCCAGGCCAGCAGCAGCAGGGAGACAGCGAGCAGCAAGGGGCGGTGCATGGGGGGCTCCAAAGGTCACCGTGTGCCAACGCAAGAATCGAGCCAGGCGCTGCAAACCTTGGAACCTCGTCTTTCGGCCGGTTCCGGTCCACGGAGGTCCCGGTGGGTCCCTCCCTTGCCCGGGTACACGCGCCCCACACCACGCTGCCTGGAGTACCCTGTCCCCATGAAACACCTGCTCACCGCTCTCCCCCTGCTCCTCTCCACCACCGCCCACGCCGACTCCACCGAGCTGATGGTAGAGGCCTGGAGCCACCTGCGCTACGGCCAGCTGGACCAGGCCCAAGCGGACTTCGAGACCGCCCACGCCAAGCGAAGGACCCTCGAGGCCGCCACCGCCGGCCTGCTGGCCGTGGCCCTGGCCCGGGGCGACGACGACGCGATGGCCGCGCTGCTGGAAGACCTGAAGCCCAAGCGTGCCTCCGGCCTGCTGGTGGTGGCGGCCGGTGCGGCCGAGCTGAGCCTGCGGCGCTCGCCCGAGCGCGCGCTGATCTGGGCCGAGGCCGCCTGCGAGCTCGAGTACCCCGCCTTGGCCGACGACGTGGAGGAGCTGTGCTCCTGGGCCCCCCTGCTGCGCGAGGCCGAGGGCTTCGTGCGCACCGACCACGCCGAGGCGCTGGCACTGCCCTTCTCCTACGCGGGGGCCCAGCCCGTCGTGTTGGCCGGCGTCAACGGCGGCGAGCCGGTGCCCCTGCTGGTGGACACCGGCGCCTCCACCTGCCTGCTGACCGAACAGGCCGCCGAGGAGCTGGGGCTGCATGAGCGCAGCGACACCGCGCTGCAGGTCACCGCCACCGGCGGGCCGATCTCCAGCTGGCGCGATCTGGTGGAGCTGGAGCTGGCGGGCGCCGCGGTCCAGGACGTTCCGGTGATCGTGGCGGATCTCCCCATCGCCGGCCTGGCCGGGATCCTCTCGCCCCAAGCCCTGTGGCCCGACCGGGTGGTGGAGCTCGACTTCTCCCGCCACGAGCTGCGGCTGGCGGCCGCGGGCGAGGCCGAACTGGAAGGCGTGGTCCTGCCCTGGCGCCAGCACGCCGCCCGGCCCTACATCGAGCTGGCGGCCCCGGATCTGCCCCCGCGGCCGATGGTGATCGACACCGGCGCCACCACCACCCACCTGGACCAGAAGTGGGCCGGTGGTACCGACTCCCTGGAGCTGGGCGACGTCCACCGCACCGAGGGCGCTGGTGGGGCCCGCGCCGAGGTGATCGCCACCGAGGGCACCCTCGCGGCCCAAGCTGGCGAGCTGTCCTTCCCCCTCACCGCCCCCAACCTCTACGACGCCCCGCGCTCCGGTGGCCCCTGGGTGTGGAACCACGGCCTGCTGGGCGCCGAGGCCTGGATGGGCCGCACCCTCAGCCTGGATCGCACCGGCCGCCGCATCGCGTTCACGGACCCACCCGCCCTGCCTCCCTGGGAGCCTGGCGATGCGGCCCGCTTCGAGGTCACCCGACACGGCGAGGTGGTGGGGGCGTTCACGGAGCGGGTGCACGAGCGTGACGACGGCACGGTCACCCTCGAGGTCACCATCGAGCGCCAGGACGAGGAGCCCTATGTCTTCTTCCTCATCACCCCCGACGGCTGGGCCAGCCGCGGTGGCTGGATGTTCACCCGGCCCCCAGCCGGAGCCTACGTCCTCGACCCCCAAGGCGAGCGCCAGGCGCTGGAGGACATGGGCAAGACCGCCTGGATGAGCCTGTTCGAGCCCTTCCGCACCGTGCCCGGCGACGAGGCCCCCGGGCTGCTCTTCGGCACCCACGAGATCACCGGCCGAGCCCTGTCCTGCACCCGTCTGGAGCTGCCCGCCCAGGTCGGCGAGCAGCTCGCATCGTTCGCCATGCTGGAGTGCCCCGCCGATCCATGGCGGGTGGCCTCCATCCAGGTCCGCGACGACACCGACACGGTGATCTGGGGCTTCGAGCGCGTGGAGTGATGAAAGGCGGGTTGCCCCCAGCCGAGCGGCCAACCCTCAGTCCACCTTGCCGATCAGCAGCTTCATCAGCCGGGGCTCCCGCACGAAGTCCCAAGCGTGGCGGATGAACAGCCAGCTGAACATCAAGCCTTGCTGCGCCGGCGAGCCGAACAGCATGGTGGGGTAGTTGGCGTCCTTCATCACATCGAACCAGCGCTCCATGTCCGCCTCGGACAGGTGCATGGGCATCACCTTCATGCGCCCGTTCATCTCGGTCACCGCCACCAGCTTGTCGGTGATGAACCCGGCCACCGGCGCCAGGGCCTCCGCCGAGGGCTCCCCGGCGGCCAGCGCCTGGGCGATGGTGCGGCCGGCCAGCACGCCGTGGGCCAGCGCAGGCACGTTGCCCAACTCGCCACCGGCCACGAAGGCGTCGCCGATGGAGACC
Source organism: uncultured Enterobacterales bacterium (assembly GCA_964532635.1). GTDB lineage: Bacteria > Myxococcota_A > UBA796 > UBA796 > JAFGLY01 > CALDOK01. The sequence goes on along the minus strand of CAZHIK010000014.1, from coordinate 8,521 downwards.
AGCCCCGGACGCACGATGTCGCGGTTGACGTCGTGCATCACCGCGCGGCAGCCGTTGAGCATCACCGGGCGCTGCCCGTCGAGCAGGTCGCCCAGCACCTCCCGAACCCGCTCATCCCGCTCCATGACGAGATCCAGGTAGTGGTCCATGGGCTGGGGAGCGTCGTAGCGACGCTTTTCGAACAGCAGCACCAGCAGCACGTGGATGCGGTCACCCACGCCTACGCCCGCCATGGCCGGGGGCATCCCCTCCTCGAGATCGAGCCCACCCTCCATGTAGTACAGCCCGTGGGGCAACTGGTGATCCAGCTCGTACTCGTAGGCCAGGATGGTGGCCCAGGCGCTGGCGTTTTCCCGGTTGGGCAGGTCGGCCATGCGGCTGACCCGGCCGTGGATGCCCTCAGCGCAGACCACCACCCGCGCGCGGATCTCGCGGCCGTCGTGCAGCCGCACGCCACAGAAGCGCTCGCCGTCCTTCAACAAGTCTTCGACCTTGGCATCGAACAGCAGCGTGGCCCCGTGCCCCTCGGCCAGGCAGGCCAGCGCGGCCACGAACCCGTCCTTGTCCCCGACGTAGCCGGGCTGAACGCCACGGGGGAAGCGGTCGCCGGTGGATACGCCCCCCGGCCCCATCAAGCCCAGTCGGCCGATGGGATGCAGGCCCGCCAGCTCCGGCAGCTCGATGTCCAGCTCAGGGAGCCGCAGCCCGCGGGCATCGACCTCGATGCCGGGCAGGCCGGGCATGGTCATCAGCACGCCCCCGTCGGGGTGGTGGCTCACGTCGCGGTTGGGCAGCCGCTCGCAGACGCAGACGCTCCGGCCCTCGCGGGCGGCGGCGACGGCGGCGCCCAGCCCGGCCGGGCCAGCACCCACCACCACCACGTCGTAGCTCTCCGCCAGCTCCGGCCCAGGCTCGAGCCGGGGTTCTTCGTCCGTGCGGCGGCTGCGCTGGATGCGGATGGCAAACGGGCCACACTCGTCCTCGCAGCCGAAGCAGCCCATGCAGCGAGCTTCGTCTCCGATGTGCAGCTCACCGTCCTGGATGCTCAGGAGCTGCTGGGGGCAGATGCGGACGCAGAGTCCACAGGCGGTGCAACGCTCGGGGTCGTGGATGATCTTCATGCAAGCGCCCTAACCGCGCCACGCGCTGGCGTGAAAGCCACCCGAGAGTGCTGGCGCACGCTCAGTTGGGTAGCCTGACACTCTCGGAGGCCCCATGCGCAACGCACTCCTGCTCCTGCTGGCCCTCGGCTGCACGCCCCACCTGAGCAGCCCGGCCCTCGACGACAGCGGGCCCGACACATGGAGCTGGCAGGCGCCGGAGAACAGCTGGGAGCAGCGCGAGCCGCCCCACGGCCTCGAGGGTGAGGGCTGGCACGAGGGCGAGGTCGCGCCCGACTTCCTGCTACTGGACCAGCACGGCGATCTCGTGTCGCTGTGGCAGTTCTACGGCATGATCATCGCGGTGGATCACTCCACCATGGACTGCGTCAACTGCCGCGCGCTGGCAAAGCAGGTGGACGAGACCCAGGCGCACTACGAAGCCGAGGGCTTCGTCTACCTCACCTTGCTGTCCAAGGACCTCGACGGCGAGGTGCCCGACGTCGACGACCTGAACACCTGGTGCGACGCCTTCGACGTCAACGCCCCCGTGCTGTCCGACGACGCAGGCATCTCCGAGGATGTGGTCGGCCCCGGCGGCGGCTATCCCCACCTGCAGGTCATCGACCGCGACATGCGCATGGCCGACCAGCAGGTCAATCCCCCCAACGACGCGGGGCTGCGCGCGGCCATCGAGGCACTGCTTTAGGTCGCCAGCAACAAGGACCACTCCGAACTGCCGGATCTCGCGACAGGGTCGACCTGAACTTCCGGTTCTCGCGACAGGGTCGGCCCGAACTTCCGCGATCGGCGCTGCGGAGCCAACCCACCTCGCGAAAAGGCACGTTCCTTGGTCGGCGCCCACAACGGGCCCGCCGCCAAACCCGCCGATCCGGAAGTTCATCCGGACCCTGTCGCTGAAGTCGGAAGTTGGGCCCGACCCTTGTTGCTCCCGGGGCACTACACCCACCGCTGGCACAGCCCTTGCTCTCCCAGGAGACTCCCCCGTCCCCGGAAGGCCTTCATGCGCTGGCTCCGCCGCACCGCCCTCGTCCTGATCCCACTGCTCACTCTGCTCGTGCTGGGCTGGTCCATCGCCCGTACGTCTCGGTTCCAGATCATCGGCGAGATGGTCCGTCACGTGCCCACAGAGCGACAACTCCTGGCGCTCACGTTCGACGATGGGCCTCACCCGATCTACACCCCGCAGATCCTGGACCTGCTGGCGAAGCACGACGCGCGCGCCACCTTCTTCGTGGTGGGTCACCAGACCGAGGCCCACCCCGAGCTGGTGCAGCGCGTCCTGGCCGAGGGCCATCAAGTAGGCAACCACAGCTGGAGTCACCAGCGCATGGTGCTGAAGTCGCCCAGCTGGGTGCGCGACGAGCTGGAGCGCACGGACACCCTGCTGCGGGATCTCGGGGTACCCGAGCCCATCCACTTCCGGGCCCCCTTCGGCAAGAAGCTGTTCGTCCTGCCATGGGTGTTGTGGCGCACGGACCGCCTGAACGTGCTGTTCGACGTGGTGCCCGTGCCCGCCGACTACCTGCACGGTGACCCGGAGCTGATCGCCGCCGACATCGAGCGCCAGGCCCGCCCCGGCTCCATCGTGGTGTTGCACGACGGCGGCGGCGAGCGACCCGAGACCGTGGAAGCCACCCGCATGCTCCTCGAGACCATGGGCGCAGAGGGCTGGCGCTTTGTGACGGTGGAGGACCTGCTGAGTCCCGACGCCAGCGGGCCGGAGGAGTCGGGCCCGGAAGCCTGATACCCTCCCGAAATGCCCCGAACCCCGCCGCCCCTCCGCCGCCGCCCTCCCTTCACGCTGATCCTGGTGGGGGTCCTCGGCGCGCTGCTGGTGTTGGCCAGCGCCGCCATCGGGGGCCTGTCCATCGCCCACGCCCGACACTCCACCGTAGCCCTGGTGAGCCACGCCATGGGCGAGCTGGCGGAGCTGACCGTGGGCCACACCCGCAGCTTCCTGGCCGAGGCCGAGCAGCTGGCCTCGGTGGGCCCCGGGCTGGTGGAGCAGGGCCTGCTCGATGCCGACGAGGACGATCAGCTGGGGCGCTACTTCACCGCTGTGGTCCAAGCACATCCCCAGCTGGCCTGGGCCAGCTGGGGCGGCGCCGACGACCGCTTCGTGGGTGCCTGGCGCAATCCCGAGGGCATCCTGCTGCTCAACCACAGCTGGCCCGAGGATGGACTCATCCGCATGCGCGAGCACCGC
>CAZHIK010000014.1:0-5181 GCA_964532635.1 uncultured Enterobacterales bacterium | reverse complement strand
CCCGACGGTAGCTGGAAGCTCGAGCGCAGCTCGGAAGACTACGACTACCGTCCCAGCCCCCGACCCTGGTGGCAGCAGGCGGCCCAGGCCAAGAAGCTCACCTGGACCGAGCCCTACGACTTCCTCTACAGCGGCGGCGTGGGCATCACCTGCGCCCAGCCGCTGCTGGACGATGGCGGCACCGTGCGGGGTGTCTTCACCATCGACTTCTTCCTCCAGGACCTGTCCGCGTTCCTGGGCACCCTGGAGGTCACCGAGCACGGCATGGTGGGCATGGTCACCATCGAGGGCCTGCCCATCGCCGCGTCCCATGGCATCCAGAGCACCGAGGACCCCCTGGCCCCGGCCCTGCAGCGGGCCTTCGAGGCCCACAAGGCCGAGGGCCAACTCCAGCTCGATCTCACCCTCGACGGCGAACCCTGGCTGGCCCAGGTCTCCCCCTTCCAGGCCGGTGATGCCACCTGGCTGGTCATCCTGGTGGTCCCCGAGGCCGACTTCATGGCCCCCATCCTGGCCCAACAGCGCCAGGCGCTGATGCTGGGGGTGCTCTCCCTGCTGCTGTCGTTGATCGCGGGCGTGATCACCGGACGATGGATCGCGCGACCCCTGGTGGATCTCACCCGCAAGGCCCGCCGCATCCGCGGGGGCGACCTGGACGTGGAGTTCAACGCCGCCTCCACCGACGAGATCGGCACCCTCACCCTGGCCCTGGCCGACATGGTCCAGGCCCTGCGCGACCGGGAGTTCATCCAGGGCGTGCTGGGTCGCTACGCCAACCCCGAGCTGGCCGAGCGCTGCCTGGCCGATCCCGACGCCCTGGCCCTGGGCGGCAAGGTGCAGCAGGTCACGGTGCTCATGAGCGATCTGCGAGGCTTCACCGCGCTGACGGAGCAGCTGGGGCCCGAGGACATGATCGCCCTGCTCAACGACTACCTTGGCCGCATGGCCGCGGTGATCCACGAGCACGGCGGCACCATCAACGAGTTCATCGGCGACGCCATCCTGGTGCTCTTCGGCGCCCCCTTCGAGCGGCCCGACGACCCGGAGCGCGCCGTGCGCTGCGCCCACGCCATGCAGGCCGCCCTGGCCCAGCTCAACCGGGAGCACGAAGCCCGCGATCTTCCCGCCCTCGGCATGGGCATCGGCCTGCACTGCGGCCCCGTGGTGGCCGGCAACATCGGCAGCGCCGAGCACGCCAAGTACGGCGTGGTGGGCACCACGGTCAACGCCACCGCCCGCATCGAAGCTCTCACGGTAGGCACCCAGACCCTCATCTCCGGCGAGCTCTACGAGCGCACGAGCCACGTCGTCCAGGCGGGACCTCCACGAACCGAGTCCCTCAAAGGCCTGCCCGAGCCGATGGAGGTCTACGAGCTGGTGGGGATCTTGGGAGAAACGTAGGGGGGGACTTCATGTCCTCCCGGATCGCTGATCGTCGGGCGGGAGCACGTGAAGTGCTCCCCTACATTTGGCTTTCGATGACTTCACCCAGGACCCGACAGGCCTCGCCGATCCGCTCTTCGTCCTCCACCGCCGTGGAGACCCGCAGGCACGGATCCGGGGGCCGCTCCGAGAAGTAGCTGCCACCCGGCTCTACCCTCACACCCGCCTCGAACAACCGGGCCACCAGCGTGCGCTCCTCCACCGTGCAGCCACGCACCCACAGCAAGGTGGCGAACCCACCCCGGGGCCTCTGCCAGTCCACGCTGGGTGGCAGGTGCTCGTCCAGCCCCCGCACCAGAGCTCGCATTCGCCGACGGTACACCCGGTGGATGCGCCGCAGGTGGGCCTCGAAGTCCCCGCTGGCACAGAAGCGGGCCATGGCCGCCTGCACCAGGGTGGTACCGGCCAGGCTGGTGGCCCGGTGGAGCGAGGCGAGGGGGGCCACGAAGGCCGGCGGCACCGCCAGCCAGCCCAAGCGCAGCCCGGGAAAGACCACCTTGGAAAACGTGCCCAGGTAGAGCACCACGCCCCGGCTATCCATGGACTTCACGGGCAGCGCCGCCTGGCCCAGGTACTTCATCTCGTCCTCGAAGCCGTCCTCGACGATGGGCACGCCCGCGGCCTCACAGAGCGCGAGCAGCCGCTCCCGGTGGGCCTGGGAGCTGGTGATGCCCGTGGGGTTGTGGAAGGTGGGCATGGTGTAGACCAGCCTCGGGGCCTCCCGCTCGAGGACCCGCCCGAGCACCCCGAGATCCAGACCATCGGGGGCCATGGGGACCTCCACGGCGCGGGCGCCGTGCAGCCGCAGCAGGGCGTGGGCCTTGGCGTAGCTGGGGCGCTCCACCACCACCGCGTCCCCCGGCTGCACCAGCATGCGCATCACGAGATCCAGCCCCTGCTGAGCGCCGTGGGTCACCAGCACCTGCTCCGCCCCCACCGCGATCCCGTGGGCGCGCATGCGGGTGGCCAAGAACTCCCGCAGGCCCGGGTGCCCCAGCCCCGAGCCGTACTCGAGCAGGGCTCCCCCCTCCCGCTGCAGGGCCCGCTGCAGGTGGTGGCGGAAGTCGTCCACCGGGGCCAGCCTGGAGTCGGCGGTGATGCGGGACAGGTCGATGACGCCCGGGGGATCGCCAGGGGATCCCACGCTGTGGGGCAGGTCGCGGACCGCACCGCGGGCCCCAGGCGTGAGCAGCGCCTGGACGTCCAGGCTCCCCCCCACCGGCACCTCCACCCCACCGTGCGTAGCCGGCGGACGGGCGCGGCGCCGCACCGTGGAGTAGCCGCCGGGCCGGGCCTCGAGGTAGCCCAGCGCCCGCAGCTCCCGGTAGGCGCGCACCACCGTGCTGCGGTGCACACCCAGGTCCTCGGCCAGCTTGCGCGTGGGGGGCAGCCGATCACCCGGCCGCAGGCTGCCCTCGTCCACAAGGTGCACCACCCGCGCGATCAGCTGCCGGAACAGCGGATCGGGACCACGGCGGTCCAGCTTCAACAGCAGCATGGGCGCTCCGGGGTCAAGGCTCCTGGATCTGGATGGTGCCCTGCAGATAGGCCACCGCGTGGCCCGCGACGCTCACCCGATCGCCCCGCAGCGCGCACCACAGCTCACCGCCGCGGGCCGAGACCTGGCGGGCGTGCAGCTCGTCACAGCCCAGCCGGGCGGCCCAGTAGGGCACCAGGGTGCAGTGGGCGGAGCCGGTGACCGGGTCTTCGGGCACGCCCAGCTTGGGGGCGAAGAAGCGGGAGACGAAGTCGCAGTCGCGGCCGGGGGCGGTGACGATCACGCCGTGGGAGTCCAGCCCGGCCAGGGCCCCGAAGTCTGGCCGCAGCGCCCGGACCTGGTCCTCGTCGTCCAGCAGGCAGAGCAGGTCCCGGGCCCGCCCTACCCAGCGGGGCTCGACACCCAGGGCCGCCACCAACGCCGGCTCGACCGGGCGCTGCACCGGTGGCCTCGAGGGCAGATCCAGCGCCAGCAGGCTTCCAGCGAGGCTCACGTGCAGCGGGCCGCTCATGGTGTCGAAGCTCAGCGGCCCCTCGGCCCCCAGGTAGCGGCGCAGCACGTGGGCGGTGGCCAGGGTGGCGTGGCCGCACAGGTCGATCTCCACTTCGGGGGTGAACCAGCGCAGGTGGTAGCGCCCTGGGGCGCTGGGCACGAAGAACGCGGTCTCGCTCAGGCCGTTTTCCCGGGCGATGCGCTGCATCAGCTCGTCCGGCAGCCAGCTGTCCAGGGGCACCACCCCCGCGGGGTTGCCCGCAAAGGGGCGATCCGTGAAGGCGTCGATCCAGTAGAAGTCGAGCTTCATGCTTCACACTCCGGCGTAAGAACCCAGACGGTCCAGGGGGGGATGGCGGTCTCGGAGATCCAGGCGGGACCCTCGTCGCCCCGGGCCAGGGGGCGCTGCAGCTCGAGCAGCTGCAGGCCCGCGCGACGGTACAGCTCCAGCCAGGCCTCGTCCCGCCACAGGATGTCCTCCACCGGCCGATGGTCCGAGACCGAGCGACCGGCGATGCGCACGACGTCGCCGGTGCGCGCCTCCAGGTTCTCGGGCCAGGCCCGGGTGGTGAAGCTGACCCACTCGTGGGTGTAGATGGCGGGCGATGAGACCAGGTTGACCAGCCGACCCCCTGGAGCCAGAGCCCCCCGCAGCGCCTCGAGCAAGCGCAGGCGAGGCTCCCAGCCGGGGATGTTGTCGAAGGGGAAGGCGCAGAACACCAGATCCACTGGGCCCGGCAGCGGTACGGACGGATCGGCCGCATCCCGCAGGCGGTAGTCGCCCGTGGGATCGGCCCGCCGCGCCAGATCGATCATGGCGGAGGAGACATCCAGGCCCACCACCTCGAAGCCCAAGTCCCGCAGGAAGCGGCTGGAGCGCCCAGCCCCACAGCCGAAGTCCAGCGCCCGCCGGCCCCGCACCTGGCGCCGCACGATGTCGGGCAGGTCGCGGAACGCCAGCAGGTAGGTGCCCGGGAAGTCGAGCTGCGCATAGGACGCAGCAAACGCGGGATCTTCGTAGACGTTCGCGAAGCTCATGGCGTGCCTCCAGGGTGACACAGCCAGAGTAGCGGTGTTTTGGTATGCCGAAAAGATCCGATTGGACCCAAACTTGATGACACCAATCAGGGCACGAAGTCGTCGATGTCCCGCGGCTCGAGCTTGAAGGCGTTGTAGCTGTAGGTCAGCGGCCCGGTGACCGAGGTGAAGCTGTCACCCAGCCCGTAGTACTCGTCGTAGTAGAAGAACATGTCGTCCAGCGTGATGCCGAAGCTGGTCTCGGACTCGCCGTAGCCGTCCGACTCGGAGGTGATGCGCAGCCCGTACAGGGTGAGCAGCACGCCCTCGTAGGGCTCCCAGTCGCTGGGTGCGGTGCTCAGCGAGGTGGCCACGGGGCTGCCCGAACCGGTGCGCACGATGTCGCTGGCGGCGGACACCGACAGCTCGGTGAGGTCGTAGTACTCCTTGACCTCACCGGTGATGGTCAGGGTGTCACCGCGCGCCACACTGACCGCTTCGCTGCCGTAGTAGACGTAGATTCCGCTGTAGGCCCCGCCGCCCGCGTCCTGCACGAAGAACCCACCGGCATCCGAGTTGGACACGGTGGTGGCGATGACGCCGGGGATGGTGACGATGTCGCCCTCGGCGTAGGTGCCGCGCTGCACATCCTCGACGGTCACGTCGCTGTCGGCGTCGCTGTCGGCGTCGGCGTCGGCGTCGCTGTCGGCGTCGGCGTCGGCGTCGGCGTC
>CAZHIK010000013.1:0-27977 GCA_964532635.1 uncultured Enterobacterales bacterium | reverse complement strand
AGGCCGACGCCCTTGCCGAAGCCGCCGGCGTCCAGGCGAGCGCTGGTGGTGAGGCGCGCACGCTCACCGTCCAGCTCGAGGCCCGCAGGCTGGCCCAGGGTGATGTCGAAGCCGCCCCTCGTCTGCTGGTGACAGCGCACCGCGAGGGCGAGGTCCGCGGCCAGCTCGGGGGAGATGGTCTGCCAGTGGCCGACGGGGGCCGAGGCCAACGCCTCGAGCTCGCTGCCTTCACCGCGGGTGGACAGGCGCTGCTCCACCGTCTCCACCGCGCGAACCGCCGCCTCCGACGCCCTCAGCGCCGTGGCCCTGTCCGCTGCCTCGACGCGAAGCGCGAGCATCGTGCCCATGGCCAGCACCTGGCGCTGCACCGCCTCCCCCGCCGACAGGGGGGGCAGCAGCGCGAGCACCAGGAAGGGGACCAGCACGGGCACGGCCTCAGAAGATGAAGCCGATGCCGGCGTTGAACTGGTTCACGCCCGACTCGGCCTGGTTCATGTGGAGCTGGTAGTCGGCCTTGAGGGTCAGCTGCTCGTGGGGCTGGAAGGCCAGGCCCGCGGTGATGTTCGAACGGTCCTTGCTGTCGGAGCTTTCGTAGCCGCCGGGGACCGTGAGCTGGGTGTTCAGGGTCTCGTAGCGAACGTGGGGCACCAGGGCCTTGCCGTCCACACCGAAGGGTCGCAGCACGTCGTAGCCCAGGTCCACGTAGTAGCCGTGCATGGTCTCACCCACGCTGTCGGCGCCCTCGAGGGCCAGCGCGGTGTTCAGCGCCTTCACGTCGCCCAGGCGGGCGCCGGCGTACAGAGCGCGCAGCTTCAAGCCCGCCACATCCAGGGTGGCATGGCCCTCGTAGATCAGGGTCGAGACATCGGGCTCGGCCCCGGTGTCCGCGTTGGTCAGATCCTGGCCGGAGTTGCCGTAGTAGGCCGAACCACCGACCACCAGGCCTTCCACGCCCACGAAGTCGAGCCTGGCTACGCCCGCGAAGTCCTCGGCGACCGCTTCGGCGCCCTTCTGGCGTCCGCCCCGCAGCCCGGAGCTCGAAAAGCCCCCCGCGTGCATACCATCGAGCACGTAGGCTCGGTATGAGATGGGGCCGGCATCTCCATACACACCGGCGCCGATCTCCCGCCAGGTGGTGGGCAGGATGTACTTCTCGACCTGAGGCCGGTTGACCGAGTGGTAGGTGGTGGGCTCGTGAAGCTCGTTGCTGATGCCCATGGGCACGAGCAGGAGACCCGCGCGGGCGCCCATCCAGTCGGTGGCTTCGTAGTCCAGGTAGGCGAACTCGACGTAGACCTCCTTGACGTGCTCGAACTCGATCTCGGTGTTGAGCACCCACTTCTCGTTGAAGCGGTAGCCGGCGTAGAGGATGACCCTGTGGACGTCCACGCCGTCCACCGCCCCCGAGTCATCGCCGCTCTGGTCCTCGGCAGCGTAGTTCCTGTACTTGACCTCGCCATAGCCGCCGATGGTCACGCCGTCGTCGGAGCGGTAGACCTTGGACGCCGCCGGCCTCATGCCGTGGACGCTCTCATCGGCGAGCAGGGCGGCATCGCCTATACGCAGCCGCTCGACCTCCCCGGCGAGCACGTCCATGCGGCGCTCGAGCTCGGAGTTGCTGGGGGTGTCTTCCGAGCCGGAGCTGTCGTCGGTGTCGGCAGCGTCGTCGGCGAAGACCGGCGACATGAGGAAGGCGAACGCGATGGGGTGAAGCATGAACTCTCCTTGATTTTGAGATTCATTCTCATATTTGCTGTGAGTGAGATTACACCGCCCTCCCGTGGCGTCAAGAGAAAATGCGACGTCCTGTTTCACGGTTTTGTCACGTCACCCGAGGCGACAGAGGGTTCACGCTCGCGTTCCGATCGCCCAGTGCGGCCTGAGCAGGGGTATACTGCTCCGTCTTCGGAGGTCCCCGATGCGAGTACAGCTGCTGCTCTTCCCTGCCCTGCTCGTCCTCGCGACCGTTGGCTGCTCGGAGTGGACCGTGGGCAAGCGCAAGGACCAGGATCCGTGGAACCACACCGGCCTGGACTCCGAGCCCCCCGAGGCCGACGCCGACGCCGACGCCGACGCCGACAGCGACACCGATGCGGACGCCGACGCCGACGCGGACAGCGACGCAGACGCCGACCCCCAGGCTGGCTGCGCCGACGGCCAGCGCGAGGGCTTCGAGGACTGGAGCGCCTTCCCCTCCATCGCTGCGTGCTCCGGCGCCTGGGAGGTGGGTGGAGTCACCCGCAGCGATCTGGCCCCTACCTGCGGCAACAGCGGCGGCGACGACTCGGGCAACAGTGAGGGCTGGGGCTGCAGCGCCGCCGATCTGTGCGCCGCAGGCTGGCATGTCTGCGAGGGCAAGACCGAGGTGGCGTCCAAGGCCGGCAGCTGCGACGCCGCCGTGCCCCACGGCACCCCCGAGAAGTCCCTCTTCTTCGCCGTCCAACAGAACAGCGACAACGACTCGGTCTGCGACGACAGCTCGAGCAACGGCAACGACGTGTTCGGCTGCGGCAACCTGGGCACCGACCTGGGTGCGGACAAAGACTGCGGCGTGCTCGACAAGGTGCTGGCCAGCATGAACGCCGGCACCTGTGGCTACAACGAAGCCGAGCCCAGCCACGGACCCTGGGAGTGCGACGGCGGCAGCGACAGCCACTACCACGAGGGCGAACTGGTCACCAAGGTGGGCTGCCCCCACTACTCCTGCAGCTACGACGGCAACCCGGTGGGCAACTCCGACAAGGGTGGCGTGCTCTGCTGTAGGGATTAGGCAACTCCCCTTCCCTGTCGTCATGCACAACCCCGCGTTCCACGGAGCGTTCCATGCGCCTCGCCTTGTTCTGTGTCACCAGCGCCGGTCTCGCGCTGGGCCTCACCGCCTGCTTCGACGAAGACTCCACCACCGATCCCGCCCCCGTGGCCAACCCCATCGCCCCCACCGTGGGTTCCGCGATGAACGCACCCCTGCCGGGCCAACCCGGGATCCACGCGGCCGAAGCATCGGATCCGGGCGGTGCACGCGCCATGGGCCCCCGCGGCACCGAGCAGCTCGCCGAGGCTGACATCGCCTTCCGGGTGGAGAATCCCCGCTCCGGTGCCTCCCTGGCGGTCTACGCCGAGCTGCCCTCCAGCTCGCCCCCCTACAAGGCCATCGTCGTGGTGCCCGGCGGCGTCAAGTCCGCCGCAGGCATCTTCAATCGGCCCCAGATGCGGCAGCCCATCCTGGACAACGGCGTGGCCATCTTCCGCTTCGACCCCGATGGCCGGGGCCTGAGCGGTGGCGAGGAGGACATGGGGGGCGCGAACCAGCAGGCTGGCCTCAGGGCGGTGATCCAGGCGGTCATCGCACGCGACGATGTCATCGACGACAAGGTCGGGTTGTTCTCCAACTCCATGGGCGTCCAGATGGCCGCCGGCGCCCTGGCCGACGGCGACACCGGGGCCCGCTTCCTGATCGACTACGAGGGCCCCTCGGATCGCGCCTACGTGGCAGGCTGCAAGGACCCGGCGAACACCCCGCAGCCCCCGTGGCCCCCCACCCTGTCCTGCGGCGACGACGCCTACTGGGGAGAGCGCGAGGCCGTGGGCAACATCGCGAAGCTCACCGTCCCCTACCAGCGCTTGCAGCGCGCCTCCGATCACGTCCACGCCACCGAGGCCGGTCACGCCTTCTCGCTCTACCAGGCGGCCCTCGAAGGCCCCTGCCCCTGGGTGCGCTTGAACACCCTCGAGCCCAACGCGAGCCTGGCCTCCGTGCAGCAGGCTCAGCGGCCCGACGTGAGCATCCCCACCCTGTTCGGTTGGTACCCCGACTACATCGAGGACATGTTCCTGGTGATCGATGGCGACAAGCCCCTGACACGCAACCACACCACGAGCGATGGCGTGGGCAGTGAGCCGCCGCGTGGCCCGGGCCAGCGCGGCGGCAAGGGCTCCAAGCGGGGGCCCCCGGCCAACCGCTAGAACTCGAAACCCTCGAGCACCCAGGACCCCACCCCGGCGTCCACCACGGCCCACAGCTCCCCGTCGGCCTCGAGCCGCAGCACGCGAGGGCTGCCGGTGCTGGTGCACTCCGGTTCGCCCTCACCGCCGACGGCACAGAGCCAGCTCTCATCGGCCTCGGAGTCCACCGTCACCCACACGGCACGCTCCCCCAGCCAGCGCGGCGCCAGGTGCGGATCCACCGGGTGGAGCAGGTCCACGATGCGAGCGCTGTCGAAGCCGTCGCCGTCCGCGCTGGTGGCCAGGATGGCGTGGCTGCCCGCGTCACTCCAGGCCACCGCTGCCAGGTGGAGCACCCCCTCGTCATCGACCCGCAGGGCGGGTAGCTCCATGCGCCAGCTGCCCTCGATGCCCAACAGCGTCGCGATGTTCGACGCCCTCACAGCGCTCCACGCCATCACGCCCTGGTCCAGGGAGACCGTGCCCAGCCAGACATCCCGGGAGTGCTGCTTGCCGGCGCCCGTGGGGCTGGCCCCAACGGCCATCCGCAGGCGCTCTCCGTCCAGCACCGCCGCGACGTCCACGGGGTAGCTGAGCTCCGGCGAGAGCCAGCCATTGTCCCAGGTGCCGTCGTAGCGGGACACCACCAGGTGCAGCTCGCCGCTGCCACCCACCGCTCCCCCGTCGGTGGTACCAGCTCGGTTGTCCACCCACGCCATCAACAGCTCGCCGTCGCCTGGGGGCAGCAGCACCGGCCTCCACAGAGGGCCCACCCGCTCCACCGGGGTGTCCATGACTTCCCAGCTGGCTCCACCATCGGTGCTGTGGTGACAGTGGGCCAGCCAGGGGGTCTCCTCACCGTCGGGATCGAGGGTGATCTCCCGGAAGCAGGCCCAGGCCTGCTCACCTTCCCGCGCCAGCGCCGGAGCCTCGACCTGCAGTGCATCGGGGCTGCTCAGCTCGTTCCCCCCGATCCAGAGGGAGCTGCGGTGGGCGGGATCGGGCTCGTAGCGCAGCTCGGCGGTCAGATCGCCCGCCACGGCCAGATCCGCCAGGCCCTCGCGGGGCTCCCAGGGCAGCGGGCTGGTGAACAGCCCCTGCTGCGCGAGGCCGTCGGCCCAGGGCAGCTCCACCCCCAGGACCGCGGCCAGGGTGGGGGCCACGTCGGTGAGCAGGAAGGGATCGTGCAGGTCCACCCCCGGCTCCACGTCGGGGCCGAGCACGAGGGCAGGGACCCGGCGGCAGCCATTGCAGGCGTCGCCGTGGTGCCGCCAGGTGGGATCGTCGTCCGACACGCTGTGGCGACCATGGTCGGAGATGATCACCAGCGTGGTGTCGTCGCGGTAGTCCCGGTGGCGCTGCAGCCACTCCCACAGCTCCGCGATGGGTGCATCCACGCGGCCGATGTCGTCGAGATGAGAGGTGGGGCCGCCGTAGTGCCCGGAGCGATCGATCTGGTGCAGGTTGACCAGAGCCAGGTGGATGGGAACCTCGTCCAGCCGCTCCTGCAGAGCCGCCAGGACGGGCCGGTCGTCCTCGGCGGGCCCGCCATCCTCGTCGGAGACCCACAGCCAATCCGCTCCCTCGACCCCGGGCCACAAGGACAGCTCCACAGGCTTGACCAGGCCGGTGTTCGCGGCCAGCACCACCTGCTCCTCGGAGGCACCCAGCTGGTCACGCACCGCCTCGAACAGGGAGGGCAGCTGGGGACGGTAGAGCCCCACGTCGAGATCGGCGGACACCGTCGCGAGGGGCAGGCGCCGCCCGGCGATGAGGGCGGCGTGGGCTGGGGTGGTGGTGGTGGGACCCAAGCACCAGGCCTGGCTGGCGCGGGTGCCCTGTGGCAACAGCTGGTCCCAGGTCTCCGGCATCAGGGCCTGGGGATGCTCACCCGTGGCCCCCGACGTGCCGTCGCCCAGGCTGTCCTCGAGCCGCACCCCGTCCAACACCAGCACGATGGCTGTACCGTCCACCCGATCCTCGCGAGAGCAACCTGCCGTGAGCAGGGCCACCAGGAGCCAGGGAGTGGCGCGTCGCGGATTCATCCGGCCAACTGTAGCCCCGGGACAATTCAGCCGCGACCGAGGACCGCTCGCACGCCGTCCACGGTGAAGCCGAAGTGCTCGAGGCAGGGTCCCAGGGCCCGGAAGCTGCTGCCGAAGCCCCTGGGCTGCAGCACGCAGCGCCGGGGAGCCAGGCCCAGCTCCAGCAGCACGCCGTCGACCATGGGCCGCAGCACACCTGGAGGCCAGCTGTCCTCGATGACCACCAAGCTCTCCGCGTGCTCGAGCAGCAGCCGCCACGATGCGAGCGACCGCGGCAGGCCCAGGTGGGAGACCACCACCATGCCCCAGCCATCGAAGTCGGGCTCCCGCAGGCACTGCGCTGCCAGCCAGGCCGCCACGGGGCCGGCGCAGACCAACAGCCGCTTGGCGCCCACCCCCCGCACCAGGGGGGTCAGGGGGTCATCCAGGTGCAGGGGCTCACACCCCAGCTCTCCCGAGGCGTGCAGCCCGGTGCGATGCAGCCGCAGGTAGACCGAGCCGGGGGCTCGCTCAACAGCCCAGTCGAGCTGCCGCTGGGCCTGCGCGGGGGTAGCGGGCTCGAGCACGGCGAGGCCAGGCATGGAGGTGAAGTGCTGGGCGTCGTCCAGGCTCTGGTGGCTGCGGCCGTCGCTGAAGTAGCACAGGCCCGCGTAGTTGCCAGCGTAGATCACCCGGGCGTCCATGGCAGCATTGGCCCGCACCTGCTCGATGGCCCGAGAGAGAAAGGCAGCGTAGGTCGAGACGAAAGGCAGCTTGCCCTGCAGCGCGAGCCCCCCGGCGAAGCTCACCATGTCCTGCTCGCTGATGCCAAGCTGAAAGAAGCGGCCGCGCCGGGCCAAGGGTCCCTCGGGATCGGCGATCCGACCCAGCCTGCAGCTGTCGGCAAGATCGGCATCGAGGACACACAGCTCCGGCACCCGCCCGAGCAGGACCTCGAGCTGCTCGGCCACCGCGTCACGGGTGGAGCGAGGTGAGCGCACCGGCGCCTTCCGCCGCGGAGGAGACAGGTCGGCGAGGAAGTCTCCCACTGCGTCGCTGAGGCCTGGATCACTGGCGAGTGCGGCCTGCTCACCCAAGATGCCCACGTAGCGGTCCCAGTCGGGTACCCGACCGTGCCAGGGCTGCACCGGGCCCTCGGGGGTGGTGAAGCGGCTGCCCCCACCCTTGTGGGTGTTGCAGATCGCCGCCCGGGGCAGTCCTCGAGGGTCGGGCTCCAGCACCTGCACCAGGCCCAGCGGATCGTGGCCGTCCACCTCGAAGACCTGGAAGCCGATGCCCTGCAGGGCCTTGCCCAGATCACGGACACCCTTGACCTCCTGCACCCGGCGGGCGCTCTGCCAGCCGTTGCGGTCGATGATCACCTCGATCCGCCGCATCCGACGGTGGGCCACGGTCTGCAGGGCCTCCCAGACCTGGCCTTCCTGCAGCTCTCCGTCGCCGAGCACCACGAAGAAGCGGCCCCGGGCCCCGCCGGCCACAAGGCCCGCCACCTGGGACAGGGCCTGGCCCAGGGAGCCGGAGCTCAGGATGATCCCCGGGGTGCCGCGGCTGCTGTGTGCCTGTGGTGCGTCTGGGCCATCCTTGTAGGCGAGCAGGTCCTCGCGGCCCAGCTCCCCGAGCCCGTACAGGCAGGCATACTGGGCCGCGGCGGCGTGGCCCTTGGAGAGCACCACCTGATGCTCCCCGAGCCCGAAGTACAGGGCCGTGAGGATCTCGGCAGCGGAGAAGCTCGCACCCAGCCAGCCGTGACGGGCGCTGAGGATGCAGCTCAGAGCGTTGATGCGCACGAACGCCGCGATGGCCCGCAGGCCGTCCTCGCTGCTGGCGTCCTGGCTGGCGTGGTGCTCGGGTCCGACGGTGAACAGCTGCATGGTCACCGTATAGCCCCGCTGTGGCCACAACGAGGTGGTGGTGCTACCATTCAGCGCACGATCACGGAGGGAGAAGTGCCAGTACTGATGATTCGGGAGCGCGGAGGTCACCCCAAGCTCCGCAGGCTGGGTGGGCTGATGATGTACATCGGCCGCGACGCGGGCTGCAGTGTGGTCCTTCCCAACACCGCCGTGAGCCGTCGCCACGCCAAGCTCACCAAGAAAGACGGCGGCTGGCAGATCGAGGATCTGGACAGCCCAAACGGCACCCTGCTCAACGACGAGCCCGTCAAGAAGGCGATGCTCCAGCACAAAGACATCGTCCGCATCGGCCGCTACCGCCTCGAGTACCTGGTGGAAGAGCTGCTCGACTTCGAGGGCCAGCGCCAGCTCGAGGTGCTGGGCCAGCATGAGCGCACTCCCCTGGCCGATGGCACCGACACCTACGTGCTGTCCGAGGCCATGCGCACCAAGCTCCTGAAGGCCGAGAAAGCCCGCGATCTGATGGTCATCGCCCAGGACAAGCCCGGAGGCCTCACCTGGCGACCCGAGGGCCGCACCCTGAAGATCGGCCCTGGCGGCGACGTGCCCGCCCGGCAGTTCGGCCGCAACACCCCCGTGGCGGTCCTCGAGTGGGACGGTCAGCAGTACATCGTGCGGCGCCTCGGCTTCTGGGGCAAGCTCGTGGTCAACGGAACCAAGGTCGACAAGGCCAGCGTCAAGCCCGGGGATCGGCTGCAGGTGGGCGGCGACGGGTTCTTGCTGAGAGAACAGCCCTTCTAGGGTTCGCGATCGGACCCAAGCCCGATCAGGTCGCCCTACTCCTCTCCACCCTCGAGGCCTTGGTGGCCCAGGCCCACGGCCTGGTCCAGGCGCGGGTGGGCGTCGATCAGGTCTTCGGAGCGGATGCCCGTGCCGTCGTTCATGGCGTCCATGTGGCGCAGGGTCTCGAAAACTCCGTACAGGGCGGCCAGCACATCGCCGGTGTGCCCGCACTCGCTGATGGTGTGCATGTTGCGGATGGGGAAGCCGATGGATGTGGCGGCGGCGTCGATGCTGGCGAAGGCAGCGGCCATGGCGTCGGTGCCCGTGTCGCGCCCCACCAGGCTGATCTGCACCGGGATGACGTGATCCTTGGCTACCTGCTGGATGATGGCGTTGAGCCCGGCACTGGCCACCGCGCCCACGCTGATGGTGAAGCCCTTGCCCATAGCCAGCGGCTCGAAGCGGCGGTCGCCGACCCCGGGGGCGGCCTCGTAGTCGTGGTTGACATCCACCCCGATGACCACATCGGGGCGCAGCTCGCCGGCCAGCACCCGCGAGCCCATGCGACCGATCTCTTCATGGGTGGCCGCAGCGCCCAGGTAGCGGATGTTCCTCAGGCCGCCGGTCTCCGCCAGCAGGCGGGCGACCTCGGCCACCACGAAGCAGCCCAGGCCGTTGTCGAGGTAGGCGCCCTGGAAGGTATCGGGTGCGAAGCCGTGGCGAATGGGGCGATCAAGCAGCAGGGAGTCGCCGGCCCGGATGCCCAGGGCTTCGACCTGCTTCTTGCGGTCCTTGCCGTGCAGCTGCAGCTCCAGGAAGAGCTTGTTCTTGTCGATGCCCTTGCTGCCATCGCGCACACCGGCCGGCGCGAAGTGGATGGCGCCGAGGGCCTCGATGGTGCCCCCGTCGATGACCCGGTAGCTGCCAGGCCTGTCGGGGTTTTCGCTGAACAGGCGCACGGCGTGGCCGATCAGGGTGGTGGGCAGGAAGCTGTCGCTGTTCACCCAGATCTTGCCGTCCTTGCCAATGCTGCGCACCTGCAGCCGGATCTTGTCGGCGTGGCCGATGACCATCACGGTGAAGGCGTCGGTGGCATCCGGCGCGGTGTCGATGACGATGCCGGCGTTGCCCCGGAAGCCACGAATGGCCCAGCCTTCGGGCATGAAGCCCTCGACATAGGGCGCCAGTACCCCACGGGTCATGGCCGCCTCCAGCCCCACCGGGCTCGGGGCAGCGAGGATCTCGCGCATGCACTCGAACTGTTCCTCGGGCATGGGCTCCTGCCAAGGCTTGTGCTCGCAGCTCACGGTGCTACCTCCGGTTGGGATGGTTTTTATGAGAATCGAGACTCTACTACCCCACCAGTCCGGGGGGGTCACGTTATCCTCCAACCATGTCCACAGCGCACTCGAACCACGCATTCCTGGCTGCGATGGTGGCTGTTTCGCTGGGCTGCACCCCCGATCCCGCAGTTGACACCGATCACGCGGATGACACCGATCACGCGGATGACACCGATCACAGGGATGACACCGACACCTCGCTCCCCCCAGGCGAGCCGCGGCTGGTGATCAGTGACTCCATGCCCACGGTGGCCACGGTCAGCTGGTCCACCGCGGAGCCCAGCACCGGCTTCGTGCGCTTCGGAGAACCCGGGGCCCTCGAGCGCGCCACCCCCGAGTCGTCCGTCCTGTCCCTCGAGCACAGCGCTGTGCTGGTCGGATTGCGTGAAGATACCGACTACGAGGCGCAGGTGGTCACCGTGAGCGAAGGCGTGGAAGAACGGGGCGAGCCCCTCGCCTTCCGAACCGGCACGCTGCCCCTGGCGGGCCCCATCGTCGACCTCGTGACCCACGATCCGGACCAGGCGCTGGGGGGATTCACCCTGGTGCCCCTCGTCGACACCGGACACTTCGGTCACATCGTCATGTTCGACTCCGAGGGTCATCTCGTCTGGTCATACGACACCGAAGCCACCCAGTGGAGGGCCTATTTCGCCTTGGACGGGAGCGGAGTGGTCACCATGACCGCCCCTGTCGCCAGCCCGGACGGGCCGCTGCCCACCGAGACCATTCGCCGCATCCTCTGGGACGGAACCGAGCTGCCCGAGCTGCCCTGCACCGTGGCCTACAAGGACTTCGTGGAGATCGAGCCCGGCGTGTACGGCGCCCTGATGCAGCCGGAGGTGATGAGCGAGGATCAGCAGACCGAGTACTGGGGCAGCGGTCTGGCGCTGATGGACTCCGATGGCTCCGTCACCGAGCTGTGGAACCTCTTCGACTCCCTGGATCCGGACGGCGACGACCCGCAGCTCGAGCTGTTTTGTGAGGTGAAGCCCGGTACCCAGGAGACCCACGTCAACGGCATCGGCTACGATCCCAGCAGCGGCGACTTCTTCATCAGCTCCTATTGCCTCGACAGCATCCGTCGCATCGACGGTGCCACCGGCGCGCTGGAGTGGACCTTCACCCAGGGCTGGGATGCCTCCTTCGACACCGTCGAGGGCGAGGAGATCCTCAACACCCCCCACAGCATGCAGGTCGTGGACGAAGGCCTGCTGGTGTTCGAGGTCGCGGATCACCAGGCCGACATGTGCTCCTCGGGGAGCGTGTTCCGGCTGGACGAAGAGCAGTGGCAGGCGGAGCAGATCAGCGCGATGCCCTCCAGCGACTGCATCTCGGTCTGGGGCATGGGCAAGGCCCAGCGCCTGTCCAACGGCAACACCCTGCTCACCCTGTCCTCGTCGGGCGTGATGGAGGAGCAGAACCCCGACGGCGAGGTGGTCTGGCGCCTCGAGGCGGAGCTGGGGCCATCGTTCGGGTACAGCCAGCGCGTAGGGAGTCTGTACTGAGCGCGGCTAGTCGTACTTGTCCGTCACGTAGTCCTCACTGCTCACCGCCCGCTCCACGAGGGCCGCCAGGCCACAGTCGGCGGTGCTGACCACCGCGGTGGGATCACCCTCCCAGCTGTCCACCTCCTCGATGAGCAAGGTGCAGGCTTCGCCGATGGGAGTGTCGAAGAGCAGGGCGAAGTGGCGCACGAAGTGGTGGTGCTCGGGGCGGTAGATGAGCTGGAAGTAGTCGTCGAGATCGAACTCGGTGCCGTCCAGGTTGCCGTGGGCGCGGACGAAGGCCCCGGGGGCGGTGGCGATGGTGTTCAGGCCCAGCCGCAGCTCCAAGGTGACCTCGCCACCCTCGAAGACCACGTTGTGCACGTCGTTGTGCCAGCCTGGATCCTCGCAGGGCACGAAGACGACGCTCGTGGCGTCCCAGGGACTGCCGCCCTGGGGGTAGAGGATCCACTCCCCGCCCGCGCCGGTCTCGGCGTTGGAAGGGCCACCGTCGAGGATCAGCGTATCGGGGGGCGCGCCGTCCTCACCCACCAATCGCAGGGTGTGGTCCAGCTGGTTGCCGGCCGTGGCGGGCTGACTGCCCGCGAGGGTGGTGTAGGCGGTGCCAGACCAGCTGGTCACGCTCACCTCGCTGCTGCCGGCGCCGTCCATCGCCTCGGGCTCGAGCTCCGGCGCCCGCCTGACGCAGAAGGGCAGCGCGAGGTCGTGCTCGCCCTCGTCTGCGGGAAGGGGGTAGCTCCCGCCCACCAGGCGCAGCATGGCCTTGGCCTCCAGCTCCTGCTCCAGGGTGCGCGCTTCGTTGAAGCTGCCGCAGTAGATGGCCTGGCTCCCCACCTCCGCCACACCGGTCCAGGCGCTGTCGCCCACGTACTCCTCGGCCTCGGGGCAGTGGGCCCAGCTGCCGTCGGTGTCGGCGTCGCTGTCGGTGTCGGCGTCGCTGTCACCGTCCGCGTCGGTGTCGGTGTCGGTGTCGGTGTCGGTGTCGGTGTCGGTGTCGCCCTCGGGCACATCACCGGAGTCGGTGCCCACGCCCCCCTTGGGATCGCAGGCCAGCACGGAGCAGAGAAGGCAGACTGGGAAGATCAGGCGGCGCATGAGGTCCTCGCGTTCGAGCGAGCCCATTCTACCACCCAGCGTTTGTCCTACCTGGCCGCCACCAGCTTCTCGCCCAGCCCATCGACCTTGGCCACGGCCAGCATGGCCATGATCACGTAGACCTTCCACTGGGCTTCGCGGGCGACATTGACCCGGTGCAGGTCCATCACGCCGTGGGTGACCTCGTCGCCGATGTCAGCGGGCAGGCAGTGCATGTACAGCGCCGAGCCGTCCTGGGTGTGACCCATGCGACGCTCATCGCAGATCCAGTCGCGGTGCTCAGCGTTGTTGGCCAGGCAGCGCTGCTCGATGTCGCCCATCAGCGCCGTATCTCCAGCCTTGTTGGCGGCCACGCGCTCCATCATCAGCTCGTAGGGGCCCCAGGACTTGGGGTAGACCGCCACAGCACCCTCGAAGGCGTCGTCCATGTCGTTGGTGATGCGGAAGCTGCCGCCGTGCTCGGCCGCATTGGCGCGAGCCGCGTCCATGGTCTCGGGCAGCAGCTCGTAGCCTTCCGGGTGCGCGAGCACGATGTCGGCGCCCTGGCGGGACAGCAGGGTGGCCAGGCCCTGGGGCACGGACAGGGGCTTGGCGTAGCTGGGGGAGTAGGCCCAGGACACGGCGATCTTCTTGCCGGCCAGGCCGTCGGGGAAGTTCTGACGCAGCCAGAGCAGATCGGCCAGGGTCTGCGTGGGGTGGTCGATGTCGCACTGCAGGTTGACCATCGGCACCACGCGGGAATCGTCGGTGGCCACCAGGTAGTCGCTGATGCCTCGCAGCATGTCGCGCATGAAGCTGTTGCCTTCGCCCAGGATCAGATCGTGGCGCACGCCCAGGGCGTGGGCGTTCATGCCCAGCATCGCGCCGGTTTCCTCGGCGGTCTCGCCGTGGGCGACCTGGGTGGAAGAACCATCGACGATCACCGGCTGCATGCCCAGCCGCGCCGCGGCACCGGCCCAGGCGGACTTGGTGCGGGTGCTGTTGTCGAAGAAGATGGCGTACGCCAGCTCGTGGCGGCACAAGGGCACCCGCACGCCGGCGCGGTCCAGATGGTAGAAGCGGCTGGCGACGGCCAGCAAGGCCTCGAGCTCGGGCTTGGACCAATCCTGGGTGAGCAACAGGCTGCGGCCGGACAGACCGGCCAGGGTGGCGAGGATGTCAGCGTTCATGGTGGACTCGTCAGCTCTTGGAGATGGGTTCGAGTGAGCGGTAGATGCGGGTACCAGCACGGCCAGCGAGGGCCTCGTGCACGGCCTCGGGCCTGCAGATGATGGCCAGCTCGCCGCCGCCGTCGATGAAGTCGATGCAGGCCTTGACCTTGGGCCCCATGGAGCCCGGCGGGAACTGGCCCTCGGCCAGCATCTCGCGCAGCTCGGCTACATCGGTCTGGTACAGCGGCTTGGGGTTGTAGGACAGGAAGTCCTTGTAGATGACGTCGATGCCGGTGGTGATGATGAGGTTGGGCGCGTTGAGCCCACGAGCCAGCAGCGCGGAAGCGTGGTCCTTGTCGATGACGGCCTCGATGCCCTGGACCCGCCCCGGGCCCTCCTGGACCACCGGGATGCCACCGCCGCCACAGGTGATGACCACTACGCCGGCCCGCACCAGCTCCCGCACGATGCCCAGCTGCACGATGCGCCGCGGCAGGGGCGAGGGCACCACCCGGCGGTAGCCCCGCTGGGAGTCCTCCACCATGTTCCAGCGCCGCTCGCGACGCATACGATCGGCCTCGGCGGCGGAGTAGAAGCGGCCGATGGGCTTGGTGGGGTGGGCCAGGGCGGGATCGTGGGGATCGACCTCGACCTCGGTGACAATGGTGGCGATGGGCCGGCTGGCACCCCGCCGGCCAAGGGTCTCACGCAAGGCGAGCTGGATCATGTAGCCGAGGCTGCCCTGGGAGTCGGCCACCAGAGAGTCCAGCGGCACCTGGTGAAGGTGGGTGGCAGCCAGCTCCGAGCGCAGCTGCATGAAGCCGACCTGGGGCCCGTTGCCGTGGGTGACCACCAGCTGAGCACCGCGCGCCAGCAGCTCGGCCATGGGCCGGACCGCCTCGCGGGCGATCTCGAACTGGCTCTCGACATCCACCGGACCCCTGGGATCGATGAGCGAGTTGCCACCCATCGCGAGCACGCAGAGACCAGTCGGGATCATGGACCGCTCCTTCCATCAGGAAAGCAACCACCGCCCCTAACATCACCGGATCTCCGGCGGAAGGACCCAGGTCAGCTCCCGGCCGCTTCCCGAGGAGGTGCAGGCTTGCGCGCAGAGAGGAAGCCGTAGCGCCACAGGCCCTGCTCGAGCAGTCGCCACTGCCACCAAGCGCTCCAGACGTGGTCGGTCTGGAGCTTGTTGCGGACTCGCAACGGGTAGGCCCACGCGGTCACCGCCAGACCTGGCCAGAAGCGCAGATAGAGGCGCCTGGCCGAGGGCCGGACGGCCCAGGTGTCGTCGGAGAGCACCACCTCCTCGAAGCCCGCCTCGCGGCACTGCTGGGCGAAGTGATCGAACTCCGAGTAGGCCGGGATGGCCCAGGACGCCTCCCAGCGCTCCATCATGCGCTGCTGGCGGGCGGTCATCGGATCGCCGCTGCGAAAGAAGTCGGCCACCACCAGCCGCCCCCCCGGCCTGAGCAGGCGGTAGGCCTCCCGGAAGAAGTCCGCTTTGTCATTCGCGTAGCAGCTGCTCTCGATGGCCCACACCACGTCGAAGCTGGCGGAGGCGTAGCCCGTGTCGAGGTAGCTGCGCTCCTGGAAGCCCACCATGGCCCCCAGGCCCGCCGCCTGGGCGTTGCGGATGGCGTCATCGACCTGGGAGGGCACCAAGGTGATGCCCACCACCTTGCAGCGGTGCTGCCGGGCCAGGAAGAGGGCGGCGCCGCCTACACCGCAGCCGGCATCCAGGACCTTCTCACCCCCACGGATCCCGGCGCGGCGCGCCATCACCCGGTGGGTGTTCGCCAAGGCCTCGTCGAAGCTCCGGGTGGTGGGATCCCAGTAGCCGTAGTGCAGGCACTTGCACGCATCCAGGCGCCAGTTGATGCGGTAGTCCAGCGAGCAGGTCTCGTAGTACTCGACGATGTCGGCTTCGCTCATGACAGCCCCCGGAGGGTGGAAAGATAATCCGCGGAAAGAACTCCTGCAGGAGCTGAAACGAGCCTCCCACCCAACCGATGAGCAGTGTGCCCTGCGCTGAGAGGGTTCCCATGCCCACCTGCCCCCACTACGAAAGCTGTGGTCTGCTCCGGCAGACCCTGGCAGACCTGCCGAGAGTGTCGGAGATCTACGTCCGCCAGTACTGCGACGGTCACAGCGAAGTCTGCGCCCGCCTGCGCGTGTTGGAGGCGGCTGGAAGAGAGAACGTCCCGCCGAGCCTCTACCCCTACCAGCATGGCCGCGCCGACTTCCTGATCCGGGCCGCCAGATCCTGAGACTGGCCCCGCCGCCCCCGCCGGCTATGCAGGGGGCATGCCCCATCGGCCCGCCATTCGCCTGAAGAAGGGGATCGCCGCAGCCGTGGCCCGCGGCCTGCCCTGGATCTACGAGCGCCAGGTGCCCTGGACCCCGGCCCTGCGGGCGTTGGAGCCCGGCACCATCGTAGATCTCCTGGGCGAAGAAGGTGCGGGCATCGCCACCGCCGCCATCGAGCCCGGCTCACCCATCGCCCTGCGCTGCTGGGCCCGGGAAGCGGGAGTGGCCGTGGACGCCGAGCTGCTGCACAGACGCCTGCGGGTGGCCCTGGACTTGAGAACGCGCCTGTACGAAGCACCCTGGTACCGCCTGGTCCACGCCGACGCTGACGGCCTGCCTGGCATCGTCTGCGACCGCTTCGGTGAGGCGCTCGCGGTTCGCATCGGCGCCGTCGCCCGGCCCCAGAGAGAGCCTCTGCTCCAGGCCCTGAGCGAGGTGATGGACCCGACGGTGGTCCACCTGCACTGCGGGGGAGAGCGCTCCATCGTTGGCCCCGACGGGCCGAAGGATGTGCGGGTTCCCGAACACGGCTGCCAATTTCCCGCCGACCTCCGGGGGGGCCAGAAGACAGGCTGGTACTACGATCAGCGACCCCACCGGGCCTTCGCCGCGCGCTGCGCCCAGGGGGCGCGTGTCCTGGACGCCTTCTGCTACACCGGGGGCTTCGCGGTCCAAGCCGCCCGCGCCGGGGCTCGGCGCGTGCTGGCCCTCGATCGGTCTCAGCCCGCGCTGGACCTGGCCCGACAAGCCGCGACCCTGAACGGCGTGGCCGAGCGAGTCACCTGTGTGCGGGCCGACGTCTTCGAGGAACTGCCAGCCCTGGCCGAGCGCGGCGAGCGCTTCGATCTGCTCATCTGCGATCCTCCGCCCCTCGCCCCGGCGCGGGGCCATCGGGGCGCCGCTCTCCAGGCCCACCGCCACCTGGCCCGCTGCGCCGCCCGGCTCCTGAGCCCAGGCGGCCTCCTTATCCAGGCCAGCTGCTCCCACGCCGTGGCTGGGGATCGCTTCCTGAAGAGTCTGCTCAAGGGACTGGCCGACACCGGCCGCAGCGGCACCCTGATCCACCGCGGCGGCGCCGGCCCCGACCACCCACTGCACCCCCAGCTTCCCCAGAGCGCCTACCTGGATGTGGTGGGCTTGCGGATCAGCTAGCCCGCGGCGATAGACTGGGCGTATGCCTGCGATTCGAGCCACGCTCCCGCTCCTGCTCTCGGTCGCCTGCACAGGGCCCGAGGAGATCCCCACGAGCGACCAGGTCACCGCCTGCGAGCCTGTGAAGGCGGCCCTGGAGCGCGCCGATGGGCTGATGGACCTGGGCTCGGTCAGCGTGCTTCCCCAGGTCGAGGACCTGCTCCAGGACGCAGAGAGTCGGGCCCCGAAGTGCGCAGGCGTGTGGATCGGCAAGGGGCGGCTCGAGCGGGCCTGGCCCAAGGAAGCCGGAGGGTCCAAGGCGCCTCGGAATCCCCAGGCCGTGGCCCACCTCGAGCGCGCACTGCAGCTGGCCCCCCACAACAACGAGGCGATCCTCGCACTATCGGCCCTGCTCTTCACTACCGGGGCACACCAGCGCGCCGAGACCCTGATCAGCGGGCTGCTCGACCGCGAGGCCGACCACCCTGCGGCCCTGCTCCGCCACGGTGAGATCCTGGTGGCCTCCGGCCGCCCCGATCAGGCCGAGGCGGTGCTCGCACGCAGCATCGAGCAAGCCGAGGCCCAGGGCGATCCCCTCACCGCGTTCCAGGCCCAGGGTACCCTCGGCCTCGCCTACGAGCGGCTGGGCCGGGTGGACCGCGCCGAGGCCCTGCTGCTCGAGGCGGCCGCCGAGCTCGACGCCTTCCAGGCCGAGCACCCCGGCCAGACCAAGATCAACTGCCCCCACGAGTCCCTGGCGCGACTCTACGTACACAGCGGCCGCCACGAGCAAGCGGCGCACCACGCCGTGCGGGCCGCCGAGCTGCGACCGTGGATGCCCGAGTTGCTGTTCCAGGCCGCTCACGCCCTGCTCGAGGCGGGAGACAGCGAGGGCGCCCGGCTCTACCTCGAGCGGGGCCTGGCGGTGGACGACGGAAGGCCGAGCCACCCCCGGGACACCGTGCGCCGGCGCCTGCGGCGAGTGGGCGCCGTTGCCGGCGGCTCCGAGGCGGCCCTGGCCTCGGCCCTGAGGCTCACGGATCGCTACCACCTCACTCTGGCCGACAGCAGGCTCGAGGGAGTGACCGAGGCCAGCGCGGATATCCTGGTAGTACGCGGCTTCCTGGCCCTGCTCGGTGGCGACCCCGAGGGTGCCCGCCCGCCCCTCGAGGCCGCACATCGAACGCAGCCCGACCACCCCGGCGCTCGGGTGGGTCGGGCCTGGTTGGCCCTCGAGGCCGGAGACGCTCCGGCCGCTGCCGCCGACTTCGAGGCCGCACTGTCCGCCGTCGATCTCACCCGCGCCGCCGACGAGGAGGGCCTGGACTGGCAAGTGGCCAAGCTGGCGCTGATGGGCAACGCCCGAGTCGGGGCCATGATGGGTGACGAGCAGCACGCCCATGACGCCTACACGCAGGTGCTCGAGCACCGGCCCGAGGACCAGCGAGCCCTGTTGGGGCTGGGCAACGCGCTGAACGGCCTGGGCCAACCAGAGCGGGCAGCGGGGACTTTCCGGCGGGTGCTGTTGCTGGAGCCCGATCAGCCCCAGGCCCTGGCTGGGTTGGGCAGCGCCATGCTCAACCAAGGCGAGCACGCTCTGGCCGAGGCCCTCTTCGAGGCGGCCCGTGAACGCGGGGTGCAAGGCTGGTCGTGCCCCTACGAGGGCCTGGGCCTGGTCCACCTGGCCCAGGGTGACACGGAGCTGGGCCAGCGCTGGCTCGAGCGAGCCGTGGAGGTCGACCCCGACAGCGACCACCGCAAGTACGACGAGCTGGCTCGCATGCACATCGAGGCGGGCAACACCGCCGAGGCCGAGCGCCTGCTGCGCAAGTCGCTGGCCAACCACCCCGCCGGCGAAGAAGCCCAGCGGATGCTCGAGGTCCTCAGTCCAGGTACCCCAGCGCCTCCAGGTGCTCCGTGACGCTGCGATCCACGGCGTGATCGTCCCGCGTGTCCAGCAGCGCACGCTCGCCCAGCTTCCGGATGGCGCGGCCGCGCCGGTGGCCCTCGGGTAGCGGCTCCACCAGGCCCACGTCACCGCCCTCGATGGGGGCCAGCCCCAGCTCCCCATCGATCCAGCTCAGGCGCTCCTCCCCCTGCCACAGGGCCGCCGAGGTGGAGCAGAAGGCCAAGCCCTCGACGTGCTTGCAGCGCCGGGCGTGGGGCCAGGCCTGCGACGCGGTGCGACGAGGCCGCTCTCGCCGCTGCCCGTTCAGCACCAGATCGTAGACCTCGAGGGCACTCACCGCGGGCTGCTCGAAGCGCGGCAGAGCGGCCCACCACCGGCTGTCCCAGATCAGCAGGGGCACCCGGGTGTTGGCCTCGTCCACGTAGTGGCCGTGGTCGAGCAGGTTGCGCTCGCCCAGGAACTCACCGTGGTCCGAGGTGATGACCAGCCGGCAGCCCGACGCGCAGTGGCCGCCCTCCTCGAGCACTTCGATGACCCGCCCCAGCACCCGGTCCGCACGAAACACGGCCCAGTCGTAGCTGTCCACCGCCCGCTCGGTGAGATCCCGGGCCTCGTGGGCCTCCATGCGGCCCTCCACGAAGCGCTGCCACTCGCCTTCGGGAGCCGCCTTGTTCCACTGCACCCGTCGCCGGGGCTCGAGCCAATCCACGTCCCCGGGCACGGCCTTCCAGGGCTGGTGGGCGTCGGAGATGTTCACGAACAGGAACATCGGGCGCTCGTCGCGGTGCTCCTGGAGCAGTCCGTCGAGGGCCGCCGGCAGGGCGTCTCCGTACAGGTCTCCCCAGTGCTCCGAGATCTCCGTGGCCTCGAAGCCCCGCATCAGCCCCATGGGCTCGCTGACCACAGGGCTCGCGCTGATGGCCAAGGACTGGAAGCCCCGCGCCGCCATGCCCTCCGCCAGGGTGGGGATGTCCTCGGGCAGCGGGCGGCTGCGGGAGCCCATACCCGACCAGTCCGCGATCCCGCTGGTGATGGCGTGGGCGCCGTGGGCGACCGGCTCGAGCCCCGTGAAGAAGCTGGCGTGGCTGGGCAGGGTCCAGGATCCCGGCGCGTAGGCTCGACAGTGCAGCACGCCGTCGCCGGCCAGACCCTCGAGCACGGGGCTGGTGGGCCGCTGGTAGCCACACACCGAGAGGTGGTCGGCCCGCACCGTGTCCAGCACCACGAGCACCACTGCAGGCTCACCGGTGGGCCGCAGGAGCCACACCGCGGCTCCCGCGGCGAGCACCAGCACGGGGAGCAGGACCGGGAGCAGGCGACGCAATGGAATCCCTCGCGATCCCTAGCGCACCCAGACCTGGATGTAGTTCTCGGCCGCACCCAGCGTGCCGGTGTTGGCACCAATGGCGCCACCGTAGCCGGCTCCGAACTGGGTCGCGGTGGAGGCGTTGCTCTCGGTCGAAGGGTAGAGCTTGTTGTTGCCGAAGCCGTTGTGGCCCACGTCGTCCAGGGGGCAGCCCGCGTTGTTCCAGGTGCTCCAGGCCGGACCGTCGCTGTCGTCGTGGCTGGAGCAGCTCGCGCCGTCGTTGTCCATGGCGTTGAAGAACACGTCCGTGCTGCACAGGTAGCCGGAGACGGTCAGGGTGCCGGCTGTCATGGCCCAGCCGTCGTCCCCGGCGTAGCACTCCGAGTCCGACAGGCCGCTCAGGAAGTCGGCGAAGCTGCCGGAGCTGTCACCCACCGCGTCGTACTCGGCCCAGATACCCGAAGGTTGGTGCATGAACAGCAGGTCCTCGAAGACCACCTCGTGGTGGGCCGCGGACTTGAAGTCCTCGTCGGGGTAGTCGATGTCGCCGATGGGGGTGGTGTCGCTGTCCCACTGGGCCCGGGCGTCCCAGGTCCAGGTATTCGCCCCGTCGTCGCTGCCCGTGGCGGCCAGGGTCCAGCCCCCACCGTCGGTGCTCATGTCGCAGAGCACCTCGTAGGCGCCCGAGCCCACAGGATCGATCCAGTAGACTCCGTCCACAGCGCTGGGCTGATCGACCAGCACCTCGAGGCAGTCCTCGGCTGCGCAGGCGGAGCCGTCACCCAGCAGGCCACCGTCCACGTCACCGTCGCAGTCGTCGTCCACGCCGTTGCAGCTCTCGCTGGCGCCAGGGTTGACCGACACGTCGATGTCCAGGCAGTCGCCGGAGCTGGCCACGAAGCCGGTGAGGGCGTCGCAGCGGTTCACGCTCATGGCGCTGTTGCCCCAGCCGTCGCTGTCGGCGTCCTCGTACCAGGTGCTGTAGGTGCTGCTGTCCACGCTGCTGTCCGCATCGTCCACCAGGCCGTCGCAGTCGTCGTCCACGCCGCTGCAGACCTCGGTGGCCCCCGGATTGACCCCCGCGTCGCCGTCGTCGCAGTCGGTGCCATCGCTGCCGTAGCCGGTGGGCTGGTCGCAGGCGCCCACCGAGCTGGCCGGATCACCGTAGCCGTCACCGTCGCTGTCGGCGTACCAGGTGGAGCCGGTGCTGGTGTCGAGATCGACGTCCTCGTCGTCGACGTCCCCGTCGCAGTCGTTGTCCGTCTCATCGCACACTTCGGTGGCGTCTGGGTTGATGGCGCTGTCAGCGTCGTCACAGTCCGACGCATAGCCCCCCTCGACCCAGCCCGAAGGCGCATCGCAGCTGCGGGTGCTCACCCGAGGATCCCCCCAGCCGTCGCCGTCGGCGTCCATGTACCAGCTGCCGCCCGTGCTGGTATCCACGTCGCTGTCGTCGTCGTCCACCAGGCTGTCGCAGTCGTTGTCCACCCCGTCGCAGACCTCGCTGGCCGCGGGGCTCACCTCCGCGTCACCGTCGTCGCAGTCAGTGGCGTCCACCACGTGGCCGCTGGGCTGATCGCACGCATCCTGGGTGCTCGAGGCATCACCGTAGCCGTCTCCGTCACTGTCGGCGTACCAGGTGGAGCCGGTGCTGGTGTCCAGGTCGGCGTCCTCATCGTCGACGTCCCCGTCGCAGTCGTTGTCGGCGTCGTCGCACACCTCGGTGGCGTCGGGGTTGATGGCGGCGTCTTCGTCGTCGCAGTCGCTAGCCAGCGAGCCCTCCAGCCAACCCTCGGGGGCCTCACAGCTGTGGGTGGTGGTGCGGGGATCCGCCCAGCCGTCACCGTCGGCGTCCATGTACCAGGTGGTGGCGGTGCTCCAGTCGATGCTGTCGTCGTCGTCGTCGAGCAGCCCGTCGCAGTCGTCGTCCACCCCATTACAAATCTCACTACCCTCTAAATTGATGCTCTCGTCGTCGTCATCGCAGTCGCTGGTGTCGTCGGTGTAGCCGTCGGGTGGAATGCAGGCGAGGGTGGTGTCGTCGGGATTGCCGTAGCCGTCGGCGTCGGCGTCCCGGTACCAGGTCTCGGCGCTGTCGCTGTCGAGGCTGTCGTCCTCGTCGTCCACCCAGCCGTCGCAGTCGTCGTCCACATCGTTGCAGACCTCGGTGGCGCTGGGGCTGACCTCCGCGTCCTCGTCGTCGCAGTCGTCGGCCAGCTCCACCCAGCCCTCGCCAGCCTCGCAGGCTTCGGTGCTGGTGTCGGGATCGCCGTGTCCGTCTCCGTCGACATCCGCGTACCAGGTCGAGGCGTCCACGGCGTCTTCGTCGGTCTCGAAGTCGCAGTCGTCGTCGATGCCGTTGCAGACCTCGTCGGCCCCCGGGTTCACCGCAGGATCCTCGTCGTCACAGTCCTCGTCGGAGGTCCAGCCGTCGCCGTCACCGTCCGGGAAGGTGTCCCCCCCCGTCTCGTCCTTGATGGGATCGCAGGCGGCGAGGGCCGCGGCCAGCAGACCGAGGAACAGGGCGCGGGTGCTCATGGGACTCTCCCGTGTGGGGCACAGCGGGAGGATAGCAGCTGTCACCTCGTCCTGCTAGAGCGCGAGGCGAGCGCATCGATCAGGGTGAGGTCAACCCCTGCTTCACGATCTCTCCGGCTCGACCGAGGTGGTCCCGATGGGCCCTGGGGACTGAAGGAGACGGTGCGGGGATCGACAGCAGGGAGGCTTCGACCTCCTGGACATTCAGGGTGAGCGTGAAGTGCAGTCCACAAACGGGCCGGTCCCAAGCCGGACAGATCTCACTGCTGGGCACCTCGGCGTAGCCGCTCTCCGGAGCGAGGCAGGCTTCGCCCTGGACCACGAGATCGAGCCCGTTGTCCACCCAGCTGTTCCCCGAGAGCAGAGCCGCTGCGTTGTCGAGGAGCAACC
Organism: uncultured Enterobacterales bacterium; assembly: GCA_964532635.1. Classification (GTDB taxonomy): domain Bacteria; phylum Myxococcota_A; class UBA796; order UBA796; family JAFGLY01; genus CALDOK01. The sequence continues at coordinate 4,667 of CAZHIK010000013.1, read as the reverse complement.
CGGCGCCAGCGTTCCCTTCGATGACGTTCCCGTCCAACAGCAGGCCCGAGTCACCTTCCCAGGCAGAGATCCCGCTCGCGTACACCCCGTCGCCACAGCGCGCGCTGCCACCGTGGGCCACGCCCAGGCTTCCGACGAAGTGGTTGTCCAAGAGTAGAAAGCTCCCGGCATCCTCCAGCCACACACCCGCCACGAGGTTGTCGGAGATGGTGCTGCCGGCCACCCGAACAGATGGGGGAACCTCCCCCCACTGCTGCGCAGCGAACACACCGACCCCACCGCCAATGTCGACACCCTCCCCGGTGCCGGTGATCGCAGAGTCGAGGATCAGCAGATCGCCACCATCTACCGACGCGGCGCCAGCGAACCAATTGTCCCGCAGGGCGCAGTCTCGGCACTCGACCTGGGAGCCCTCATACCAGGACAGGAGCCCAGGACCCTCGTTTCCATGAGCCTCGAGCCTCTGCGCAGAGACGCTGGCTCCCCCGATGGCGCAGACCGCCACCGCAGTGGCACCCTGGAGATCGAGGCCCGACTTCGTGCCGACGATGCGCGTATCGACGATGGTGACGGTGGTGTCCCTGTGGTAGGCGAGCAGTCCACAGGTCACGTTGTCGCGCAGCGCGCAGCCGCGGGCGGACAGGGTGGCGCCGTGAAACACCTGGATGCCGTACCCGTACTCGTTGTTGATGTCCGGCAGCGTGTCTTGGACGACGGTGTCCTCGAGCGAGACGTCCGTCCCGGCGTCGAAGGCCGCGACACCGACCGTAGTGCTGCCAGCGATCTCGCAGCCTCGCGCCGCGAGCGTGGCTCCGTCGTGAGCGCCGACACCGACACCGTTCTCTCCGGTGGCACTGGGGAGCGTGTCGCGAACCACGGTGTCCACCAGGTTCGCCTGCGTGCCGGCATAGGCCACTTCGACGCCCATGGTCGTGTTGCCCACCACCTCGCAGCCCTCGAGGAGCAGCTTGCCCCCCTCCGCTGCATAGACGCCCTTGCCATGATGCAGATCCGCCTCGGGGAGGGTGTCCCGAACCACTGTGCTCTCCAGGACCAGCTCGGTGTCCATCCCCCCGAAGAAGACCCCGGCGGCACGGTTCCGGACCAGCTCGCAGCCCGAGGCCTCGATCCGCGCCCCGCTGTAGGCCCACAGGCCGAAGCCGCGCTCCCCCAATGCATCCCACTGTGTGTCCTGGACGACACAGTCCTCGAGCTTGACCTCGCTGCCGGCCTCGGCCGCTACCACGCCGGCCGTCCTGTTTCCCGCCAGCTCGCAGCCCTCCGCCAGGAGATCCGCAGCGTCGAAGACGAAGATCCCGTACCCGAACACCCCATCCCCATCAGGAAGTGTGTCCCGAATCGAGGTGTCCTCCAGCGTGATCTCGGTACCGTCATCGTAGGCCACGATCCCCATCGCGGCGTTGCCGGTTACCAGGCCGTCGTGCACGCGCACCGACGCGCCACCCTTGGCCAGGATGCCGACACCTTCGTTGTCTCCTTCCCGAGGACGGGTGTCACGAATCGTCGTGTTCGAGACGGTGACATCGCCCCCCCCTCCGGAGACGTAGAGCCCGATGGTCCGATTGTCGGACAGCTCAGAGTGCTCTACCTCCACCGTGGTCGGGGGGGCGCCGCTGTGGATGGCGACCATGCCGACGTAGGCGCTCCCCTCAACCAGCAGATCCGTGAGTCGGACCACCCCGGTCTCCACGCGCACGCCCACGTAGTTGGAGCCCGACACCCAGATGCCCGAGACCCCCGCTTCTCCATACCAGGTGCTGATGTCGATCCCCGGCGAGCTGCTGTCCCCCACGCTCGCATCCAGGATCACCAACTCCCGGCAGCGCCCTGCCAGCTCCACGCCCGCGTGGTCCGTTGTGAACACCAGGGTCTCCGGGTAGCTCCCCGCAGCGACGGCCACCAGCCCGCCCCCTGCGCTGCCTGCCAGGTCCAGACCTGCCTGGATGGAGCGGAGCGCCCCAGCCTCTGTGCCATCGCCGCCGTCGGGGGCCGCGATGTCCACGAACACCGTGTGCTCGTCCACCACGAGGTCTCCCCAGCGCCCGGTACCACAAGCCTCCGGCACGCAGCTACCGTTCTCGACGACGAAGCCGGAGGCGCACTCGACGGGCTCTCCAGGGTCGTTCTCGACAGCGGCATCGGGATCACAACCCCCGGATGCAGAGACCAGCCCTGACAACGCCGCGGCGATGTGGGCTCGGACGCGCATCGAGACTCCAGACCTCCAGCTTCCAGTATTCCATACGCAGAATGTCAGTGTGCCGCGTGGACGCTGTGATGGACCCCGCCCCTCTCGGAGATCCCCATGCGCATCTACGCCTGCATCGACGACACGGACATGCCTGGCACCCTGCTCACCAGCTCCAGCTGCGTGATGACCATCACCTCCACGGCATCACGCCGGACATACAGCGGCACCACGCAATGGCAGCACGTAGACCGAGCCTGCCGTGAAGTCGACCTCGACCCGAACCCCCAGGCCCAGCTGCTGCCGCTCCAGCTCGGACAGCTCGATCCGGGCCCGGATCTTCTGCCGCTGGGGTACGATCCGCAAGCGAACCCTGGCGAGGTCGCCCTCGAGGCGGATGGAGTCCAGCTCACCCACGAGCCCGGAGCACGCCATCTCCCGCGCTGGCTTCAGGCGCACGCAGGCCGCGGAGACCGCCACCTGGACCCGCCCCTCGCGCGGGCCGATCCCGGCCCAGGAATCCCTCACGAAGGCCGCATCGTCGAAACGATGCTGCCAACCCTTGTGGTCGCGGTAGCACCAGACCTCCCCCTCGCGGCTCATGGTGCCCAGGCTCCGATTGTCCAGGTTGGAGTCCACGAGAAGACCGTCCACGAGGGTGACCACGCGGCTGGCCAGGCTCACCGCCCGCTCCACGCTGTGCGAGGCCAGGACCACGGTGGTGCCGCGCTTCTGGTTGAGGGTGCGGATCAGGCCGGCCACGCGGTGGGTGCTCTCGGCGTCGAGCCCGGCGGTCGGCTCATCGAGCACGAGCACATCGCTCTGCAGGGCCAGCACCCTGGCCAGCGCGACCCGGCGCGCCTCGCCACCGGACAGCTCCGTGTGGCGACGCCGCTCGAAGCCCTGCAGGCCCACCACCGCCAGCGCCTCCAGGGCCCGAGAGCGGGCCTCGGGTGGCGAGAGCCCCACCCATCCCAGCCCCGTGGTGACGTTGTCGAGCACCGAGGTGGAGAACAGCACGGTCTTCTGCAGCAGAGCCGGGCAGCGCCGCCTGGCCGCCAAGGCGCGGTCCGAGCCCCAGGGATCCGCACCATCCAACAACACCCGTCCCTCGCACGGTCGCCGCAGGAAGGCCAGGGTCTCGAGCAGGGTGGACTTCCCGGATCCGTTGGCCCCCAGCACGGCCACGATCTCACCGGGAGCGACCTTCAGGGTTGGCGCGCGCAGCGCCACCACCTCGTGGCCGTCCGCCCGGTGGCGGTAGCAGCGCACCACATGATCGAGCTCGAGCACGGTCATCGGTCGGAACCCCCTCCCTGGACCACCTGCAGCAACACGTTGATCCCGAAGGACAACGTCAGCAGCACCAATCCCAGGGCCAGGGCACGCTCGAAGCGCCCCATGTTGACCTCGAGCACGATGGCGGTGGTGATGGTGCGCGTGTAGGCGTCGGCATTGCCCCCCAGGATGGTCGCGACTCCCACCTCGCCGATCACTCTCCCGAACGCGGCGATCACAGCCGCCAGGATACCGAAGCGGGACTCCCGCACCACCGCCCGCAGGGCCTGCGCCGGGCTGGCGCCCAACGAGCGCGCGGTCTTCTGCACGTCGCGATCCACCCGCGCGACCGCCGCGAGGGTGAAAGCCGTGATCAGGGGCAGGATCAGCACGACCTCGCCGATGATGATCCCCGGCACGGTGAACAGCAGCCCCAGCCCACCCAGCGGGCCGTGGCGGCTGATGAACGCGTAGACCAGCAGGCCGACCACCACCGTAGGCACCGACAGTAGGGTGTTGAGCACCGTCACCAGGCCCCGCTTGCCGGGAAACTCGACCTCCGCAAGCCAGACCCCGACCGGCACGCCCACCATGCTGGCGAGAAGGGTCGCTGTCAGGGCGATGCCCAGTGATCGAGCTGCGTACTCGAGCACCCCCGCGTCCAGGCTGACGATCAGCCGGAAGGACTCGAGCAGGGCCTGGAGCAGCGTCCCCATGATCGCACCTAGTCTCCCGACGACGCCTGGACCGCAGGAGCGGGGCCAGGATGGAACAGCACCTCACCCCCCTTGCGGAAGGCTCCGATGAGCGCCTGAGTCTCGGGCAACACGAGCCAGTCCACATAGGCCTGCGCAGCCTCGACGCGCACGTGGGGATGTCTCTCGGGGCTCACGGCGATGACCGCGTACGGGTTGGCGAGACGGGGATCGCCCTCGCAGACTACCCGCAGGTCGCTGCGGGGCGGGTCGTCCTTCACCATTGCGATCCAGGTCCCGCGGTCCGACAGCGCGTAGCCTCGCCGCTCGGTGGCGTAGCTGATGGTGGGCCCCATGCCCTGCCCGATGGCGTGGTACCAGGCGCCCACCGGCCTGGGCACGCCTGCTTCGCCTGCCTCGCGCTGTTCCAGCGCGACGCCGCTGGTGTCCCACAGCTCCTGCTCCTTCACGTGGGTGCCCGAACC
>CAZHIK010000012.1:5215-28733 GCA_964532635.1 uncultured Enterobacterales bacterium | reverse complement strand
GCTGGGGCTGGTGGGCCAGTAGCCGTGGTAGCCGGTGTAGTAGTAGTCGTCCCAGGTGCCGACGAAGCCGTTCTCGGGGTTCTCGTAGACCGGGGAGATCCAGAGGGTGTTGACCCCCATGTCGGTGAAGTAGCCTTCCTCGAGGGCGTGGATGATGCCCAGGAAGTCGCCGCCGTTCCAGTTGGCGCACTCGGCGATGCCGTGGTTGGGGCCCCAGGCGTCGGCGGAGCCCCAGTCACCGTTGCGGAAGCGGTCGGTGAAGGCGAAGTACATCAGGGAGTCGTTCCAGTCCCAGGCTTCGTCTTCGACCCAGAGGGGGACCCAGAGGGGGTTGTTCTCGGCGCCGCGGCCGTCCTCGTCGTAGGCCCAGACCTTGATGCTGTGCTTGCCGTCGGCCAGGCCGCTGACGTCGATGGAGATCTCACCGGAGCCGACGTCGACGCTGGGCGTGATGAGCTGCTCGCCCACCGTCACCGTCAGGTTGCCCGTGTCGATAGGGGTCTCGTCTTCGGCCGATGCGAACTGGATGGTGGCGGTGACGCGGCCCGAGGAGCTGGCGTTCGCGGTGACGGTCTGCAGCAGGGGCAGGGTGCAGTCGCCCACGCGCAGGTTTCGCTTCTCTTCGCTTTCGTGCCACTTGGTGTAGACGTTGGCGGGTGCGTTGCCCTCGTAGCTTCCGTCTTCCACGAGCTTGTAGGCGTACTCGCCCGGCTCCAGCTCCCCCAGGTCGGCGTAGTGGTAGCCGTCGTCGTCGGGGCCGGTCATGTCCTGGGGGTTCCAGTCGTTGAACTCGCCGCTGACCTGGAAGCTCGACACCCAGTCGGGCTTCGAGTGGCGCACCCGCACGGTGCAGTCCCGCACCGAGATGATCTCCACGGGGGGCTCGTCGGTGTCGATGGGCGGATCGCCGGTGTCGTCGGGGTCGTCGCCGTAGCCGTAGGGGTCGTCGCCGGTGTCCACGCCCGGGTCCCAGGGGACGTCGGGCACATCGTCGCAGTCGTCGCCGATGCAGTCGTTGCCGCAGCGCGCGGCGGTGAGCAGGGGCACGGCCAGGAGGAAGGGGACCCAGCGGATGGGGGGCAGGACGCGTGGGGGCATCACGGTGTACCTTCACAGCTGTGGGTGTCTGGAACGAGGACGCGGGCCGACCAGGCGGGCAGCTCCACGGTGAGGGTGCGGTCGCCGTCGAGGGACCAGGAGTTCTCGCCCTCGACCACGTCTTCGAAGACGTCGGTGGCCAGGTCGAGGTCGGCGGGCAGCTGGATTGTGGCTACCTGGACCAGCTCGGAGGCGTTGAGGAGGGTGAGGGCGGGGTTGCCGTCACCCACGTCGCGCAGGTGGGCGTACAGTGGGCCGTCGGCCAGCAGCGGCAGGCGCTCACCCCGGCGCAGGGCCGGCACGCAGGCCCGAGCTTGGCCCAGGCGCTGCACGCGCTCGAGGGTCCAGCCCTGGCGGATGTCGAGGTCGAAGAGCATGGGTCGCCGGCAGTCGGGATCGCCTCCGCCGGGCAGGCCGATCTCGTCGCCGTAGTAGATGACCGGCGCGCCGGGCAGGGTGAGCACCAGGGCCTGGGCCATCACCAGCTTGCGGTAGGGAACGTCGCTGTCGGGGTGGGGCGGCGGGTCGTCCCAGGCCTGGGCGGTGTCGTCGCCCGCGGCCTCGGAGGTGAAGCGGGTCATGTCGTGGTTGCCGGCAAAGGGCGACATGATGGCCCCGGAGCCTGCCCAGCTGTCCTCGCTGGCGGCGATGGTGTCCTCGAGCTGAGCGGCGTCGCCGCCTTCCCAGGCCACCAAGTCCCGCAGGGCCCACAGGATGGGGAACTCGAACTGCCCGTCGAGGCCGAAGGGGCCGAGGTTTTCACGGATGGCGCCGTAGTCGTCGCCCGTGTAGGTCTCGCCCAGGGTGAAGAAGGGCACGCCGTCGTGCTCGATGTCGCGCAGCCGCCAGACGAGATCCCGCACGGCCGCCCGGGGCATCATGGGCACCGCGTCGACCCTGAAGCCGTCGAAGTCGAAGCGCTTGGCCCAGGCCACGGTGGAGTCCATGACCAGCTCGAGCACCGCCGGGTCCTCGAGGGCCAGATCGGGCAGGTACTCGGTGAACCAGCAGGTCTCGATGTCCGAGGACCAGGGGCAGTAGTAGTTGCCGCAGATGCAGTCGGGCTCCTGGTGAAACCAGCTCTCGGCGTGGTCCTGGTACCAGGGGTGGTCCTGGTGCACGTGGTTGGGCACCACGTCGAGCAGCACCCGGATGCCCCGGGCGTGGGCAGCGTCGAGCAGGGCGTGCAGCTCGGCCTCGCTGCCCATGGCGGGCTCGATGGCGTCCTCGGAGATGGGCCAGTAGCCGTGGTAGGCCTCGTAGCTGTGCTCGTCGAAGCCCTGCCAGCGGCCCTCGGGGTTGTCGTAGACCGGGGAGATCCAGATGACGTTGGCGCCCAGGTCCTCGAAGTAGCCGGACTCGATGACCGCGGTCAGCCCGGCGAAGTCGCCGCCCATGCGGTCGCCGATCTCGTCGGGGGCGTGTTCGGGGAGCTGTCCCTCGGCGTCGGCGAAGCGGTCGGTGAGCAGCTGGTAGATGACCGCATCTTCCCAGGAGAAGGGCTCGGTCTCCACCCACAGGGGGACCCGCAGCTGGACCTGCTGGCCGTCGCGGTCTGCGGCCTGGACCACCACCGTGTGCTTGCCTGGGGGCAGGCCCGTGGCCGTCAGCTCGATGCGTCCGGTGCGCGGCCAGGCCGTACCGCCGATGGCCACACCGCGGGTGGTGTGGGCCTGCACGCTGTCGGGGTCCAGGCGGGAACCTCCGGTGGCGCGGAGGAAGTCGGCCTGGACGTTCAGCGCGCCGCTGGCGGTGGCGTCGGCCTCCACAAGCTCCAGGGTGGGCTGGTCGCAGGCATCCACCCGCAGCAGCGAGGTCTCCTCGCGGGTCCAGGGGTCCCAGGACAGCAAGGGCTGGAAGGGGTCGTTTACCAGCTCACCGTCGACCTCGAGCTGGTAGGCGTACTCGCCGGGATCCAGGTCGAGCTGCAGCCGCCAGGCGGGCTGGCCGTCGTGGTCGTAGGGCTCGAGGACATCGACATTCGTGCTCCAGCCGTTCCAGTCGCCCACCGCGGCCACGCGCTCGGCCTCGCCCACCCACCACAGCACCACGGAGCAGCCCCGCTCGGGAGCACACGCGGTGGAGACCGCCAGCAGCAGGCCCATGGCGAACACCCCCAGCCCGCCTCGCGCGCCCGCACGGGGGGCACGGGGGAGGAACTCGGCTATGCGGGAGGGGGGGGATCGCATGGGATTCTCGGACCCCACAAGCGTAACTCACGAATGAGTCACGCCACAAGCGTTGACTTCATTTGACAGGATGTAGACGGGCTCTTCGGCGATCTGGGAACGCTATGTCTGGCGTGAAACCAGGAAAAACGTGAAGTTGAGCAGCGCTTTCATCGACCGCGTGTTCGGTTTTGTTCTCGAGGGCCAAGGCCCGAAACGGTGGTGCGCCACGCTACCGAATGCGGTGGACCGGGGAATGGGGTGGTGACAGGTGAGACCACATTGGGCTCCCTGGATCGACACAGGAGGAACCCATGAACTTTCTCTCCAAGCTGTTTTCGTCCAAGCCGCAGGTCACACCCACCCACGTGGAGACCGTGGCGCAGTTCCAGGAGCACGTGCTGCGCAGCGAGCTGCCGGTGATCGTCAACATCTGGAGCCCCACCTGCGCCCCCTGTCGACGCCTGGCCCCAGAGCTGATGTCCACCGCCACCCGGTACGACGATCGGGTGCGGGTCGTGGAGATCGGCACCACCGCCGAGCCCCAGCTGCTGGGCCGCCTGGGCGTGCGCGCCACCCCCACCACCATGATCTACGAGGATGGGCAGGAGCTGCACCGCTTCACCGGCTACCGCTCCCGGGCCTGGTTCTCGGAGATGATCGAGACGGAGTGGCCTGAGGCGGAGGTGCGGGCTTCGGCGTGATCGTCGTCGGGGGTGATGCGCGGTCCACCGCGTTCGTCGTGTGTTTCCGGATGGATCGCCTCGAGGGGGATACCTCCTCTGCAGAGGTGAGCGTTGAAACCCGGGATCACCCTGCCCCTGATGTTCCTGCTCGCTTGCGGAGGTCCTTCCGAGCCCTCTCCTGGTGACGCACAGGGCTGTGCCCCCGGCTTCCTCGAGGACGGTGGCCGCTGCGTGCCCGAGGCCTGTGGGGTGGGGACCTGGGGCGCGCTGGACGCGGACGTTGCGACCATCCACGTGGACGCCTCAGCGGTGGATGGCGGCGACGGGAGTGCCGAGGCGCCGATGCGGAGCATCCAGGCTGCCCTGGACCTCGCCGGTGGCCGAGGCGGGGGATTGGTGGCCGTGGCGGAGGGAAGCTACGCCGAGACGCTCGCGCTGAGCGCGGACCACGCCGACGTGCAGCTCGCCGGGCGCTGTCCCGATCTGGTGTCCATCGACGCGAGCGTCGGGAGCGTCGAGGAGCACGGGATCGAGATCGACACCCAGCACGGAGAGGTGACGGTGTCGGGGTTGACCGTCTCCGGCTCCAGCGCTGCGGGGGTGGCGCTGTTCACGGGGATCGCGCAGCTGGAGGACCTGCGGGTGGTCGAGAGCGAGTTGTTGGGTGTGTGGGTCAGTCGCAGCTCGCTCGTGGCACCCGCCCAGCTCCATGCCGAGCGAGTCGAGGTCGTTCGCGCTGCACCCGTCGGGATCCTGGTCATGGGGGCGGGCTCGGTCGCGCAGCTTCAGGACGTGTCCGTGCGCAACACGCAGCCCGATGCTTCGGGCGGGTACGGCATGGGCCTCGATGTGTATTACGGGGCCTCGGTCGAGATGGTCGGCGGAGAGATCGTCCGGAGCCATGGCACGGCCGTCATCGGCATGGACCCGGGGACCAGCATCGTCCTCGACGGTGTCAGCATCCGCGACACGCTGTCAGACTCCAGCGGGAGGAGTGGAGTCGGCGTGCAGGTCAGCGAGGGCGCCGAGGTGTCTCTGGAGGGATGCGAAGTCGCCAACAACATGACGGTCGGCGTCGCCGCGGCCGACAGCGGCACACTGGTGGATCTGCGGGACACGCTCGTCCAGGGCACCCAGCCCGATGCCTACGGCAAGCAGGGCTACGGAGTGATGATCTTCGGCGGCGCCGTCATCGATGCCGAGCGCAGCAGCTTCGTCGGGAACGTCTCGGGTGGGATCTACGTCGAAGACGACGGCACGACGGCGAGGCTCCGCCAGGTCGATGTTCGGGACACCCTCGAAGACATCGAAGGTGAGCTGGGTGTCGGCGTCGTGGCCCAGTATGGTGCGTACCTCGAGGCGGAGACGCTCCTGGCCGTGGGCAACACAACTGCGGGGCTCGCGGCGACCGGGGCTGGAACCGAGCTGTTCCTGCGCGGCGCCACCGTGCTGGACACCCAGGCCAACAGCAGCGGCAGCTGCAAGGGGATCCAGGCGGCGGAGGGATCGTTCGTCGTGTTGGATGGCGTGGAGGTCCAGAGGAGCGCTACCGTCGGCCTCCAGGTCGAGGGTGAGGGCTCGCAGGTGGTGGCGCGAGACCTGTCCGTCCGAGACACCGTGCTCGATCCTCTGGGGCTGTATGGTCGAGGCATCGAGGTCCACGGCGGCGCATCGCTGGATGTCGACGCCTGCCTGGTGGAGGGCTGCAGGGAGGTCGGGATCGCGATCTCGGGTCCCGGTACGCGGGTGGTGCTGAGCCACACCACCGTCCGCGACACCGTTCCTGGAGGCACCTTCGAAGGCGGCATCGGGATCACCGCCCAACTGGGGGCCTCCATCGTCGCCCGTCACTGCGAGCTCACAGGAAACACCGGCAGGGGCTTCACCGTGCTGTCGGCCGGAACCAGCGCCTCGCTCCAGGACGTCTTCATCCACGACACCGTGGGTCCGGGAGACCTGATGGCGTTCGGACTCAGCGTCGACGGAGGAGCGGGTGTCGAGGCGGTGGGGGGCGCGATCACGGGCACCGTGGGTGTGGGCGTCCAGGCCGCCGGAGCTGGCACGCTGCTCGTCCTGGAGGGGATGGAGATCGCAGCCAGCTACCAGGACACGGGGCATGGAAACGGGTTCGGCGCCCAAGCCTGGGGAGGAGCCATCCTGACCCTCGAGGATGTCTCACTTCGCGACAACACGACGATAGGCCTGGTGGCGGCAGATCCCGATACGCGTGTCTCGATGCAGGGCGTGTCCGTCTCGGGGACGGGGCTCAACAGCGGCCTCCAGGGGATGACGGCGGTCGGTGTCATCGCGCAGGATGGGGCAGTGGTGGAGGCCGTGGACCTCGAGGCTCGAGACAACGATGGGGTCGGGCTGTATGCCGTCGATCCTGGCTCGGCCGCGAGCTGTACCGGCTGCGTGTTTCGCGACAACCAGTTTGCCGGTGCTGTGGCCCTCGACGGCGCACAGCTGGAGATCAGCTCATCCACGATCTCCCAGACCGGGGAGAGCGTGAACCTGGGCGGTGGCGTGGGCCTGTTCGCCGCTCAGCAGTTTCGGAATGCGGAGCCCGTGGTGCGCCTGACCGACAGCGTCGTGACCGACCACGCCGTCGCGGGGGTGTGGCTGTCCGGCGAGGGTGTCTACGAGCTGAGCGACACCCTGATCTCCCGATCCTCGAGAATCCCCCATGGCATCACCGAGCGCTGCGGGGACGGCGTGTACGCGCGGGGCATCGGAACCGAGGGCGGCAGCTTGTGGCTGAGGGGCAACACCATCTCTGACAACCGAGGAGCGGGGCTCTTCCTCGATGCATCGGTCGCCGTGCTCGAGGACAACGAATGGTCGGCCAACAGCCTCGATCTGCTGATCCAGGGTGAAGCGTGTGACAGCGGGCAGGTGGGCTACTCCGAGGTACCCGCGGTGGACATCTGCCCAGAGTACTCGGCGCCCACATGCGATCTCTACTTCGCGCTGGCTCTGGTGATCGATGACCCCGAGGCCGCGCGCCTGCCGGTCTCCAGGCACTCGATGCCCGTGCTCCAGCCAGCGGCGTCAGCGCTCTGCCGAGGAACCCCGGCCGTCGCTCCCGCAGAGGCCCGCCTCGTGTCGCCGGGCGGGCGCTTGTCCGGCCCGCGCTGATCATCCCGGCTCGGTGTCGTAGACCCCCTCCATCAGCCCCGCGCCCGGCATGCCGAAGGGATCGGTGTCCTCTCGGCCCGTGCGGGAGACGATCACGCCTGCGGGTTCGTCATCCGTCAGGAGCACCCGCACCACGCAGCTGCAGACCTGGCAGGCGACGGTGTCGTTGTGGGTCACTTCGGCCGCGAGGGGGATGTTGGTGCTGCAGTAGGGGCATGTCAGGCCGCGGCCCCGGTCAGGGTGCTCCTGGAGTACATCGTCCAGATCGCCGGCGCGGTAGCACTCGAGCAGGGCGTCGGCGAAGCGGGGGTCGAACTGGGTGCCCGAGCACTGGGCGATGCGGCGGGCAGCTTCGTCGGGGTCGAGCGCCGAGCGGTAGGGCCGGTGGCTGGTCATGGCGTCGAAGGCGTCGGCCACTGCGATCAGGCGTCCCTCCTCGGGGATGGCTTGGCCTGCGAGCCCGAAGGGGTAGCCCGCGCCGTCGAAGCGCTCGTGGTGGTACAGGCAGTAGGGCACCACGCTCTCGAGGTGGCTGATCTCCTGGAGCAGCTGCGCGCCACGCTCGGGATGGATCTTCATGATCGCGAACTCGTCGTCGGTGAGCCGCCCGGGCTTGCGCAGGATGGCGTCGTCCACCGCGATCTTGCCGATGTCGTGGAGCACACCGCCCATCTCCACCTGATCCAGGCGCTCCTGGGGCCAGCCCATGCGACGGGCCACGCGCAGGGCGAAGCCGGTGACCCGCCAGGTGTGGCCCACGGTGTAGTGGTCCCGCAGCTCGATGGCGTTGGCCAGCGCGATCAGGGTCTCGCGGTAGGAGCGCTCGAGCTTCTCGACGTGTCGGGCGTTCTCGAGGGCGATGCCGGCGGGCCCGGCGAAGGCAGCGAGCAGCTCGAGGTCCTGGATCTCGTAGGTGGTGGTCAGCCCCCGGGCGTCGACGTACAGCGCGCCGAACACGACGTCGTGGCACGCCAGCGGCGCGCACATGGCGGCGGAGATATTGTGCAGCATGATGCTCTTGCCGGCCACGAAGCGCGGATCGCTGGCAGCATCCGTGGTGATGATGGCTTCGCGGCGCTGCACCACCCGCTCGACGATCGAGGAGCTGAGGGCGGCGGGGGCATCGTCTTGCTGGGTGGTGCGGGAGTGGACCACCTCGAGTCCGCCGCTTCCCTCGCGTTGGAGGAGCACGGCTGCGGTGCTCACTTCCAGCAGGCCGAAGACCTGGTCGACGATGCCGGTCAGCACCTTCTGCACGCTCCGCTCGGAGGCGATGACCTGGTTCGCGGAGAACACCGCGGCCAAGCGGCGCTGGAGCTCGCGCTCCCGCTCGGGCTCATCATCTTGGACCCGGGTCAGGAGGTCTCTGAGGGGATTCCGGCTGGCGGTGTCCAGTGATGGGGCACGCTCGCCCCGTTGCTGCGCCTCGCTGAGGTAGTTCTGCAGGCTCGCCGGAGCCCCGACCGAGAACCGAAACCGGGTGCTGCCGAGCTGGACCTCGTCGTCTTGGTTCAGCACGTGGTGGGCGACGCGCTCTCCGTTGACGAACACCCCGTTGCTGCTGACCACATCTCGCAGCACCCAGCTGTCGCCCTTGCGCTCGATGGATGCATGCCAACGCGAGACCTGTGGATCGTCGAGGTGGACGTGCATCCGTGGGTGGCGCCCCATGGTGAGCTCGGTGCCGATGGGGAAGCGCCGGCCCGCCAGGGGGCCGTTGAGGACGAGGAGGGAGGACTTGGGCACGGTGGCGACCTCAGCGGGGCTGGCAGATCTCGAAGTTGGGCAGGCACACCAGGTGGACCGCTCCACCGGCCTCGAGGACCAGCTCGCCGGCCGGGTGCTCCGAGCCGCCGGTGAAGCGGGCGTGGATGACGTAGCTGCCTGGAGGCACGGTCCCCGGCTCGAAGCGTCGACCACCCGTCTCCAGCCACAGGACCTCGGCGCCCTCGTAGCTCAGGCGCGCCATGGCGGTGGGGGCCGTTGGACTGGAGCGGGCGGGCTCCGGCTCTGCGGGGGCTGGCTCTCTGGTGGCGGACTGCGGCGCGGGCTTTGGCTGGACAGGCTCGGGAGCGGGCTGCTCTGGTTCGGGGGCGGGCGTGGCGCTCGGAAGCTCGACGGTCTCGGCCTCCGGCAGAGGCTCCTCGATCTCGGCTTCTGGCGTAGGCTCGGGCGCGGGCAGGGTGGACTCGGGTTGGTGGTCGGGCCGCCCGAGGGCCCACCAAGCCACCGCCAGGACACCGACCACTGCGACGGCCGCCAGCGGGGGCCAGGGGCGTCGCTTGGGCACGGCTGGCGGCTCGCTGGGCACGTGGTCGTGGTCGTGGTCGTGTTCGGGGATTTCAGGAGCAGTGGGGAAGGAGGGCGAAGCAGGGGAGGCGTGCTCGAAGGTGCGGGTGATGGCGGGCTCGGAGGCGATGCGGAAGAGGCGCTCTCCCAGCAGCACCTCCCTGAGGGCCTCGCAGCTGGGGATGCGCTTGTCCCGGTCCCCCATCAGCGCACCGCCGATGGCCATCTCGAAGCGCTCGGGAAGGTCCCGGACCCGCTGGCTCGGGGGAACGAAGCGGCCTTCGAGCACCGCGTTCATCACCTCGATCAGGCTGTCACCCTTGAACGGCACCACACCGCAGACCAGCTCGTAGAGGATGCAGCCCAGGGAGAACACATCGGCCCGCTCGTCCACGTCGCGGGCGTCCTGGATCTGCTCGGGGGCCATGTAGCCGGGGGTTCCCATGGCGGTGCCCGTGCGGGTGGCCCGGGGCTCGTCGGGCTCGAGGGCCGTGGCCAGGCCGAAGTCGCTGACCTTGGGCACGCCGCGGCTGCGCTCCACCAGGATGTTGGAGGGCTTGAGGTCTCTGTGGACGATCCCGTCCTCGTGGGCCGCGGAGACCCCGTCCAGGATCTGGAGGAACATGGCCTCGAGGGTGGCCAGATCCGGGTCGGTCAGGTTGGCCCAGTCGTCCAGCGTGGGTCCGTCCACGTACTCCATCACCAGCCCGGGGCTGTCTCCCACCTGCAGCACGTCCACCACCGAGACCACGTTGGGGTGGCGTAGGCGGGCCTGCACCTTGCCCTCGCGCAGCAAGCGCTGCTTGACGCTGGGCGAGATGTTGTACAGCAGCTTCAGGGCGAAGTGGGCGTCGAGGGTGGCGTGGCGCACGCGGTACACCGCGGCCATGCCGCCCTTGCCCAGCAGCTCATCGACCACGAAGCGGTCGATGACGGATCCGGCCTCGATCTCCATCGTGACCCTACCAGCGCAGCAGGACGACGCCGCCCGCGCCGAGCCCCAGGGCCGCTCCAGCGGCGGCCGCGGAGCCCTTCACGAGGGCGTGGTTGCGGTCCATGTGATCCACCGCGTCCTTTGCGGTGGCCGAGTCGGCCCAGTCGCGGTGGCTCTTCGCCGCCATGCCGTAGAGCACGCCGGCTGCGATCGCCGAGGCTCCCCCCGCGGCCAGCAGCGAGGTGCCGGCCCACTGGGGCACCCTGGGTTCGAGGGTGGCTGCCTCCAGGGCTGTGGGTCGGGGTGAGGCGAGCGAGGCGAGGTCGGGGATGGGGTCCGAAGGCTCCAGGCAAGCGCTGGTCAGCACCGTCTGCTGCACACCCAGGGCCTGCAGAACGGTGGACCGGGCGGTGGCTCGTTCGTCGGTGGCCACCCCATCGAACAGCAGGCCGATGCCCTCAGGTGTGCCGACCTTCACGGTGGGCGAGCTCTCGGCCGTGACCTCCTCGACCAGCACCTGGAGGGGATGGCCGCCGACCGCGAAGGGCGGGGGCAGCTGCCAATCCGGCTCGAGCGCGGCCGCCGCTGCGAGGGCGGGTCGGGCCTGCTCCGGCTGGTCCTGCAGGAACAGGAGCAGCCCGCGCATCCGGTGCAGGCGGGCGGCCTCGGCTGTGGGGAGCACCGCGTCGAGGCAGGGCAAGCCGGCGTAGGCCTGATCGACGGTCGCCTCGAGGGCGGATGCGTCGAACGCCCCGAAGGCGCTCTCTGCCTGATCGAGCAGGTCGGCCATCCGCTGGAGAGAGACGGGCTCAGGGCAGATCTCGCTGGCTGCCGTCGCCCCAGCCAGCACAACCAGGATCGCGAGGGAGCCCATCAGTCCGTCCTGGCCAAGCGGAAGCCCCAGCCCGTGTAGGCCGAGCCGGGCTCGGCATTGAGCCGGGCCGCGGATCGGAGGCTCCTGGGAACGTCGGAGGTGCCACCCCCGCGGATCACGCGGGCGTAGCCCTCGGCCAGGCCCCAGGGATCGACGGCGTCGCCGGAGTAGGATGCGCCATTCCACAGGTCGTGGCACCACTCCCCCACGTTCCCGTGCATGTCGAAGAGCCCCAGGTCGTTGGGATCGAGCAGGCCGCCCGGCTCGGGTGCCCCTGTCTTCGAGGTTCCACAGTACCAGGCGATGTCGTCCAGCAGCGCGCCGTTGTCGAGCACGATGTTCGGGCCGCAGGCGTAGCCGGCTCCGGACTCCAGGTTGCCGCCGTTCGAGAACGCCGCGCTGGTGCCAGCCCTGGCGGCCAGCTCCCACTCGGCCTCGGTGGGCAGGCGGTAGCCGGGGCAGGCGTAGGGATCGTCCCAGTCCTCGTGCAGGTCGCAGGAGAGCAGCTCCTTCACGGCCTCGCAGGCGTAGCACGGGTCGAGCCCAGCCTCGTCGGACAGCGCGTTGGCGTAGGCCGCCGCCTCGTGCCAGCTCAGGCTCTCAACCGGGCAGTCGTCGCAGGCATCGTGCCAGCTGGGATCGTAGTCCATCAGGGAGGAGAACTCGTCCCGGGTGACCTCGTGGACGCCGATGTGGAACGCACGGGTGATGGTGACCTGGTGTTGGGCCTCGGTGTGAGCATCACGGGCTTCCTCGCTCGAGGGACTGCCCATGGTGAAGCTGGCGGGGCACACCAGGGCGAAGTCGGAGCCGTGCTGGTCGCTGACGCTGCCCGGGTAGCGGTCGGCGCTCTCGTCGTCGCAGTCGGGGCCTGGAGCCCCGGCGCTGGTGGGCTCGGTGGCGCCGTAGCCGTCCTCGTCGGCGTCCTGCGCGCACAGGTCGGTGGAGTCGAGCTCTGCGGCGCCAGGGAAGGTGAAGCCATCGCTGTCGTCGCAGTCGTCGGCGTTGGCCACGAAGCCGGGGGGCTGGGAGCACGCCAGCCCGCTGGAGGCCTCGTCGCCGTAGCCGTCGCCGTCGCCGTCGGCGTACCACAGGCTGGCATCATGCGCGTCGGCCTCGTCGATGTGGCCGTCGCAGTCGTCGTCCACGCCGTTGCAGTACTCCTCTCCCAGCTCGGCCAGCAGCTCGCACTGCTCGTCTTCGGTGACCCAGGCGCAGGAGATCGGCAGCAGGGCGAGAACCCACCCTGCCAGAACCTCGCTCCGCCATCGCCGAACGCGCATATCCACCATCCGTTCAGGACGTTCGAGTAGAACATGGCGAGGTCGGGCATGACAAGCGCTGTGTGAGCTCTTTCGTAGGGAGGCTACTCGCTCTTCCAGACCTCGAAGGCACCGCGGTAGTCCAGCTCCACACCCTCGGCCTCGGTCAGACCCTCGAAGGAGGCCAGCAGGGCACCCTCGAAGTTCCAGCCGCCGTCCCAGCTCGTGCGCAGGTCCTCGCCGACCCACAGCTCGCCAGCAGGAAGGTCCGTGTCCAGGTGACCGTCGATCAGGCCTTCCTGCTCACCCAGGCGCTCGAGCAGGCCGTCGAAGAGGCAGATGCCCTTGCCCTTCACCGGGACGGCGGAGCTGGAGTCGATGGTGACCGTCATCTCCCCCGTGCAGGTGCTGGTCATCTCGCCCTTGGAGGCCTCGATGGTGATGACACCGTGGTAGGTGCCGTTGCAGGCGGTCATGTCGCCGGTCTCGAGGGCTTCGGGGCAGATGGAGGAGAGCGCGTCGAGGTTCACTTCTTCGAACGCGGGGCCGGCGCAGCCGATGGTGGTGAGGGCGATGGCGGCGGCGAGGTGCAGGACGGGCGTGCGGTTCATGGCGCTCTCCTCTCGTTCCCGGCGGCGGCTGGTTCGTTTCGTTGCCGCGCTCTGTCCTGCTCGTCGGTGTTACCGGTCCGGTAGTCGCCTCAATCAAGGCTCAAACGAGGCTCATCGCGGGGCTTGCCTTCCTGCGAAGATCGAGGATGGAGGCTGTGAATGGAAGAGTCCTGCCTGGAGAATGTGGACAGCGGTGAGCGGGTGGTCTTCGGCGGCGAGCTGTTGGTGGGTCGCCACCCGGCCAACGATCTGGTGCTCCCCCATCGCGAGGTCAGCGGCTACCACGCCGCGTTGGTGATCAAGGAGCGCGCTTGGCGCATCCAGGACCTGGGGTCCACCAACGGCACGACGGTCAACGGCCGCAGGCTGCAGCGCTGGCGAGGCATCGAGGTCGGCACCACCCTGCGCTTCGGTGGAGTGTCCACCTGGCGGGTGGTGAGCCTGGCCGATCCTGGGCTGGTGCCCACGGGTGGTGCGCGCCTCACCCTCGATCAGGCCAAGGTCCCCACGCTGGAGCTGGAGCTGAAGTGGGACGGTCCGGAGAGCGGCGTGATCACGGTGCGCCGCGACGGGACCGAGTGGTCGGAGAAGGCCGGCCAGGCCTTCGAGCTGCTGGTGCTGCTGGCGCGTCGCCCGAACGAGTGGGTGGACGACAGGGAGCTGAAGGAGTGGTTCTGGGGAGCTGGCGCCGAGAACAAGAGCCGCACGGTGTTTTCGAGTCTGATCTACAACACCCGGGCCATCTTCAAGCGCCACGGCATCGCCGGTCGCATCATCGAGAAGGAAGCCGCCCACAAGGGCCAGACCCGGCTGAACTTGCCCGCCGAGCGGGTGACGGTCAGCGAGCAGGAGTGAGCATGGCCGTCAAGAAGAAGGTGACCGTCAAGATCTTCCATGCCCAGGTGCGGCGCATCGACTGCGAGCACTGCGGCCAGCCCTACAGCTTCGTGGACGGCGACACCACCAGCGGCGAGGCCCAGGGCAATGTGTTGTTGTCCGACTCCGAAGAGCTGGGCCGCACCGCGTTCCGGCGGTTGGCGAGCAGCCTCGAGAAGGACGCCAACAAGCCTGAAAAGGGCGAGGGGCGCTGCCCCCACTGCCACCAGCTGCAGGGCTGGATGGTCCGCAACTCCCGAGTGGGCAACATGGGCTGCTTCGGTGTGGGCGGGTTGGTACTGGGTGTGGTGCTCACCGTGGCGGCTTCCTGGTTCACCGACGGCGCGACCTGGGCCATCGCGGGCGGGATCGTGCTCACCGTGCTGCTGCTGGCCGGCGGTGTTGGCGGAGGCTTCGCCATGGCCGAGAAGCCTGGCGCCAAGCCTGACCACAAGGACGGCCGCTGCAAGACCGACGAGGAGTTGCTGGGCTGGATGCAGACCTGCCTGGGCCGCAACCAGGACCCGGTGCTGCAGTGGTGGACCGAGCTGGACCACGAGCCCCCGGCAAAGGCCATGCCGTTCTCCCTGGGTGTGCTGGATCTGGCCAAGGAGCCGTCGGGCGTGCCGGAGGCACTCAGCACCGAGGGCTGCTTGCGACAACTGGACCGGATGGACTGACCCGGGCCGGCCTCAGCGCTTCCAGCCCGCGCCGAGGTGCTCCTCGAGCCGATCGGATTCTTCGGCCAGGTCCGGATCGTCCAGCAGGTCATCCAGGGGCAGGATCCCGGGCCCGTCTTCGCCCTGCGCGGTGGCCTGGGCGGCCCAGCCCAGCCCGGTGACGTCGGGATCGAGGCTGACGGTGGCCACCAGGCCGGTCTGGCAGGGCTCGGTGGGCATGGCCGTGCCGAAGTTGCCCAGGCTGTACAGGATGGCCGCGGTGCGGGGCTCGCCGCTGTCATCGCGCACGCTGCAGCTCCCCACGCCCGGCAGGATCTCGTCGTGGTTCACGCTGCAGATCTCGGGGGGCTGCACCACGTGGGGGCCCTGGCCTACCACCAGGTCGGCGCCAGCGGAGATCATGCGGCGGCCCAGCACCATGAAGTGGGGGTCGGGGTAGTACTCGTACTCGAAGCCCCAGTGGGCCAGCACCACCACGGTGTCGGCGCCGTCGGCCCGGGCGTCGGCGATGTCGGCCTCGAGCCCGGACAGATCGATCTCCTCGTCGATGTGCCCGAAGGGCACGATGAACAGCTCGTGGATCGACGAAGCGTCGCGCTGGTTGAGGCCCCAGGTGTAGGAGAGGAAGGCGATCCGGAGCCCGCCGACCTCTACGGTGGCGTGCTCGTCCACGCCGGTGTGGTCCATGCCCCGGGCCTCGACCTCGGCAATGGTGGCCTCGAGGCCCTCGTCCCCCGCGTCGATGCTGTGGTTGTTGTTCAGCTGCAGCAGGTCGATGGGCAGGCTGTCCAGCATCTCGGGAGGCGCGTTGAAGGCGTAGGTGCCCAGGGCGCCCTGCTCGGTGGAGTGCTCGGGGGAGGTGGGGGTCTCGAGGTTGCCGATGCGCAGGTCGCCGTCGAGCAGGCCTGACGCGCCCGCGGCGTAGTCGGACCAGTTGTCGCCCACCCACATCACGTCACCCACGAAGGACAGCTGCACCCCAGGGCCCAGGGCGGGCAGCTGGGGGCGCATGGCCTCGAAGTGATCCAGGCTCTCCACCGGCGCCCCTTCCCGGTGCTCGAGGGCCTTGCGCAGGTAGAGCCCAGCCATCTCCGGATCGTTCTCGGCGTCCCAGGTCTCGGTCTCCCAGCGCACCTCTTCCCAGTCCTCGAGATCCGTCTCGGGGGTGTAGACCCAGGGGAAGACCGTGCCGTCGGCGGGCCAGGGGTCGCAGGCGGCGAGGAGCAGGGCGGCCGGAAGGAGAAGGTGGGGGCGCATTCTCGGAGGGTAGCGCGTTCAGCTCGCCTCGGCTCCGCGCCCGCGCAGCAGCGCCACCGCGGCGCCGGCTCCCAGGCCTGTGAGCCAGCAGGCTCCCAGGAGGAAGGCCAGGATCAGCTGGGAGAGCAGGTCGGGCGGCGTGCAGACCGCGGCGATGGTCAGAGCACCCGCCGGCATCAGCACGGTGGCCTGCAGCGTGCGGAGCAGCGCGCGGCGTGAGGCGCCGGCCAGCACAGCGACAGAGGGGACGATGGCCCCGGCGATGACCAGCGCGGCCAGCGTGGCGACGGCGGAGCGTACTGCGGTGACCAGGTGCACCGCCGTATCGATCTCGCCCATCCCTGTGGTGAGCGTCGTCATGACCGCAGGCACAACCACGCCGAACCCTAGCGCCAGCCCCAGTCCGCCGCCCACCCAGGCGCACAGCCCGAGGACGAGGGCCGCCAGCCAGGAGCGGTCGCGCGACAAGAGCAAGCGCAGTGCGGCGAGCACGCCCGGCAGCGCCAGCCACAGGGCCAGGGGAACCACGGTCCACAGCTGTGCTGCCAGCGGATCGTAGCGCCCGGAGAGCACCGTGCTTCCCAGCGACTGGGCGAGCCCCCGCTCCAACACCACGACCGCCAGCCCGAAGCCTACAAAGGGAGCCACCAGCACGCTCAGCAACGCCACGACCAGCGGCAGCGTGGGCAGGGGAGCCCTGGGCGGTAGCTCGGCTCGCTCACGCTTCCACGCGCGGAGCAGCCACACCACCAGCGCTGCGCCGCTGACCGCGCAGCCCAGCAGTGCGAGGATCAGCTCGAGGAGGCCCATGGGCCCCTACTATCAGAACGGCATCGCGAAGTTCAGGTCGATCTCGGCATCGGTGATCGCTTCGCCGGGGCTCCAGACGAAGGTGGGGCAGGCGGTGCCGCCGAAGGTGACCAGCTCACCCCAGCTGGGGCCTTCCTCGTCGCACTGCTCGGCGTCGGTCTCGAGGTAGCCGTTGACGGCGTAGGTCTCGCCTTCGGTCATGCCGGTGGTGTCGAAGCTGGCGGTGAAGGAGGCCTGGGCGCTGGTATCTGGCAGGTCGACCCCGGGGATCTCCACACCGTCGTAGGCATCGATGACGCCCATGTTGTGCATCGAGGGGCACTCGCTGACCACCGCCACGCAGAGGATGCCGGACGTGCCTCCCGCGAGGGGATCGGTGGAGCGGCTCGCGGATCCGGTGACGTTCAGGACGGTGGGATCGGTGTCGGTGTCTGCGTCGGTGTCTGCGTCGGTGTCTGCGTCGGTGTCGCCGTCTGCATCGGTGTCGGTGTCTGCGTCGGTGTCGGTGTCGGTGTCACCCTCGATCGGCGTGGAGGTGTCCTCCTTGTCGCCGCAGGCGGTGACGAGCAGACAGAGGGCCAGGGGAAGCAGGGTGGTGCGGATCATGGTGATCTCCGGGTGGAAAGGGGTGGACCCACTATCACCCATGCGGTAGATAACGCCAGTCCACAGATGAACGATCCCCGCTATCCCGGAGGACGCCATGCGCGCCGCCCTGTGCAGCCTGCTCGCCCTCGGCCTGACCGCCTGCCCCGCGGAGCCCGATGACAGCGCCCAGCCCAGCCCCCCAGACGCCACCAGCTCCGCCACGCCGGGGGTCAGCTCCGGGCAGCTCGACAGCGAGCACGGTGGCTGGCAGCAGGTGGACTGCGCCAGCTGCCACCCCGCCTCCCACAACGACGCTGGCTATACGCCGGCGGAGTGCCGCACCTGCCACGGCGGCAACGGCGCTCCCCTGCGCCCGGTGGCCCACGCCGACGACAGCTGCGGCTCGTGCCACGCCGACAGCCACGCCGAGGTGGAGCTCGAGGAACCCAAGGCCTGCCGTGCCTGCCATCAATACGACGCCCCAGCGGACGGAAGCTGCGCTGTCAGCAGCAGCCACGACGCGGTGATCGTCGGCGCTGGTGGCGGTGGACTGGCGGCGGCTGCGGCCCTGAGTCGGGCCGGCTACGACGTCATCGTGCTCGAGCGGCACCACAAGGTGGGCGGGTACATGACCAACTTCGAGCGCATGGGCTACCGCTTCGAGGCTTCGCTGCACGCCATCGACGGTCTCGACCCCGGCCCCCACCCGCGGGACGCCGCCTGGACCGCGGGCATGAACGTGGAGACCTTCCGGGCCCTGGGCATCTACGACCGGCTCGAGCTGGTCAAAGCCGATCCCATGTACCGGGTGATCTACCCGGACCTGGACCTCGAGATCGAAGCCGACGCCGACGCGTATCTGGCGCAGCTGCAGGCGCTGTACCCCGACCAGGCCGAGGGTCTGGAGGAGATGTTCCTCGCGCTCCGCGACGTGGACGAGGTCATGCGGGTCATCATCGGCTTCCAGTACGCGGGCAAGGACATCGCTGGGGAGCACATGCAGGAGTTCTTCGACGAGATCACCGAGCGTGATCTGCTGGACCAGCTGATGCTGGTGCAGGCGTACATGGAGGAGACCACGCTGTCGGAGTTCATGGCCGACTACATCGACGATCCCGCGCTCATCTCCCTGTGGACCCAGCTGGCGGGCTTCGCCGGGGCCCAGCCAGATGACGTGGCGGCGCTGTTCTTCATGGTGATGTGGAACAGCTACCACTTCGGCGGCTACTACTACCTGGAGGGGGGCTCCCAGGCGATCAGCGACGCCATGGCCGCGGAGATCGAGGACAACGGCGGGCTCATTCGCCTGGACTCCCTGGTCACCGGCATCGACATCGAGGACGGTCGCGCCACCCGGGTGCGCAGTGCGGATGGCGCGTGCTTCGAGTCCGACTGGGTGGTGTCCAACGCCAACGCCCCGGCGACCCTGCTGGACATGGTCGGCGCCGAGCACCTGCCCTCCGACGATCCCGACGACCCCTACCACCCCGACCGCATCGAGCAGGGCAACGACAACTCCCTGGACATCGGCCTGCCTGCCTTCCAGGTCTGCCTCGGCGTGGACACCGACTACGCCCACCTGTTCGGGGAGACCCACGAGGTGATGTTCGCCGACTCCTACGACCAGGCCGAGAACTTCCAGTACTACTTCGACTCCGACATCGACCACGCCCCCTACGCCATCGCCAACTACACCGTGCTGGACCCCGACAACGCACCTGCGGGTCACAACGCCATCTGTCTGACGTCGATGCTGATGTACGACTGGCAAGAGGAGTGGCACTGGGCGGAGAGCCACTCGGCGTACCAGGAGCTGAAGGACGAGGTGGCCTGGAAGCTGGTGGCGCGGGCCGAGGCCGACTTCCTGCCGGGGCTTGCCGAGCACGTCGAGGTGCTCGAGGCGGGTGCGCCCCACACGTTGAAGGGCTTCACCCTGAACCCTCGCGGCAGCATCTTCGGCTGGGACAACACCCCCGAGCAGAGCATGAACAACCGCATGCCTCAGCAGACCCCCATCGACAACCTGCTGCTGGCGGGGGCCTGGACCTTCCCGGGCGGCGGTCAGTCGGCGGTGATCAGCTCCGGCGCCATCGCGGCGATGAGCATCATGGCGGCGGACGCCAGCGAGTAGGTCACGGCGCTGGGCCGCCCTCGGCGATAGACGCCCGGATGCTCACCGCGACCGGCCTGTCCATGACCTTCGGACCGCAGACCCTCTTCGAGGGTGCGGATCTGCAGCTCGACGCGGGCCGCCGCTACGGCATCGTGGGCGCCAACGGCTCCGGCAAGTCCACCCTGCTGCGCGTGCTGGCGGGGCAGCAGCACCCCAGCGCGGGTGAGATCGGCTTGCCCCGGGGTTGTCGTGTGGGTGTGCTCGACCAGGACCACTTTCGCTACGAGGACACCCTCATCATCGACGTGGTGATGATGGGGCACGCCGAGCTGTGGGCGGCCATGAGCGAGAAGGAGGCCCTGCTCGCGGTCGAGCCCTTCGATGAGGATCGCTACGGTGAGCTCGAGGACATCATCATGCGCCTGGACGGCTACGGCCTCGAGGCCCGCGCCGAGCAGATCCTCGAGGGCCTCGGGATCCCGGGCCACCAGCACCGCCAGCCCCTGAGGGTCCTGTCCGGCGGCTACAAGCTGCGGGCACTGCTGGGCCAGACTCTGGCATCCGAGCCCGATCTGCTGCTGCTGGACGAGCCCACCAACCACCTGGACATCCTGGCCATCCGCTGGCTGGAGCAGCACCTGCTGCGGTTCGAGGGCTGCGCGGTGGTGGTCAGCCACGACCTTCAGTTCCTGGACGAGGTCTGCACCGACATCCTGGACATCGACTACGAGCGGGTGACCGCCTACCCGGGGAGTTGGTCCAAGTTCACTCGCCTCAAGACGGAGGCTCGTCAGCGGGCCGAGTCCGAGATCAGCAAGCGTGAGGCCGAGATCGCGAAGCACAAGGCCTTCGTGGCCCGCTTCAAGGCCCAGGCCAACAAGGCCCGCCAGGCCCGCAGCCGCCAGGGGCGGATGGAGAAGCTGGTGATCGAGCCCTTGCCCCGTAGCTCCCGGCGGCGGCCGACCTTCCGCTTCGAGGGCCGGCGCCGGAGCGGCCGCAAGGTGTTGGAGGTCAGCGGGGTCAGCAAGGCCTTCGGTGAGAACCAGGTGCTCAGAGATGTGGGCTTCGAGGTCCAGCGCCAGGACAGGCTGGCCATCATCGGCCCCAACGGCATCGGCAAGTCCACGCTGCTGAAGATCCTGGTGGGTGAGCTCGAGGCCGACGCGGGATTGGCCACCTGGGGCCACGAGGCGGACTTTGGCTACTTCCCCCAGGACCACATGGAGGCCCTGGGCGATCCGAACCAGACCCTGCTGTCCGCCATGTGGGACGCCTGCCCCCATGAGGACCTGGGGGGTGTGCTGGGGCGGCTGGCTGCGGTGCTGTTCAACCGGGATGACGCTGAGAAGCGAGTGGGGGATCTGTCGGGCGGCGAGGCGGCCCGGCTGTTGTTCTCCCGCATCGCGGTGAAGAAGCCCACGGTGATGGTGCTGGACGAGCCCACCAACCACATGGACATCGACAGCATCAGCGCCCTGTCCCAGGCCCTGCGCAGGTACGACGGCACCATCATCCTGGTCTCCCACGACCGCTGGTTCGTGACCAAGCTCGCGACCCGGGTGCTGGAGATCCGCGGCGACGGGCTGCAGGACTACCGAGGCAGCTACCGGGAGTACACGCGGCGTGGACGCACCGACCACCTGCACCGTGGCGAGGTGATCAAGCAGGCCAAGCGACAGCGCAAGGCGCGCAAGAAGCGCCGCTAGCGGGGGTCCAGGATCTCCACCTCGGCGCCATCGGCCATCCGGAAGCGGCTGCGGCCCTGGGTGCGGTCCACCAGGAGCGAGCCGGGCAGGCCGGCCTTCTCGAGGTCGCGGCGCAGGCGCTTGAGCACCGTGACCACCGCCTTGCGGTCGGTGGGCAGCTGGCGGCCCCAGACCCGCGGCATCAGCACCGAGTCGGGCATGGGATCGCCCGGCGCGTAGGGGGCGGGGGGAGAGAGCAAGGCTTGGAGCACGTCGTAGCGCACGCCGGGGATCCAGGTGGTGACCTCGGTGGGACCGAAGGAGAGGGAAATGGAGCCGCCAGAGGGCACCAGCGGCTGCAGCAGCACGCGGGTGGGCAGCTCGACGGGGAGCTGGTGCTGGGTGTCGCGCTGGGTGGCGGCCACCTCCACCAGGCGGAAGACGACTCGGTCGTAGCCGATGCGAGCGTCGGCACCGACGCTGCGGGTGGCGCCGGTCTGGACCGGGATGCCGTCGATGGCCGCGCCCGCGCGCAGGAAGGCCAGCCAACCGCCGCTGGGGTCGGGCTCGAGGCAGACCAGGCGGGGGGGCCAGCTGCCGACGTGCAGGTCGTCGTCGGGGCTGCCGCCGATGGTGAAGGGCTGGTCGCCCAGGGGCTGGACCCGGGGCAGGTCGGCCAGCTCGGGGGGGGAGGCCTCGCGGCGCAGGGCCCAGCTGGCGGCGGACATGGTTGGATCTTCGTCGCTGTGGACCGAGTAGCTGGCACCGGGGAAGTGGATGCTGTCGCCGGGCCTGAGCGGCACGGTCTCCTCGACCTCGGCGTGGCCGACCCGCACCGAGGATCGGCCGACCTTGACCAGCCAGAGCCCCTCGAGGTCGCGGTAGACGAAGGCCGAGCGCCGGCTGGCGGCTGCGTCGCCCAGCATCACGTCGCAGGCCAGTGCGCGGCCTACGATCAAGCCGCGAGGTCCGATGGGGATGCGCTTGCCCGCGCCATCCTCGAGCCAGCAGAGAGGGGGGGAGTCGCTCATGGTGAACCTGGCCTATCGGTGGGCCGGAGGACCAGCAAGGAGCCGCCCACAGGGATAGACGTCGCCGATGCCCAAGCCCCGCATTGGCCCAGCGCGCTTCGAGCCGCCCACCGACGCCGTGGTGGTGCCGCCCAGGGCCTACGACTGCCCGCTGTACGAGGACTGTCTGCTGAAGGCGGCCCGCAGGAAGTGGCGATCCTGGACCTGCCGGGGCTGCCCCCGCTGCCCGGACGACGCGCGGATGGAGGTCTGGAAGTCCAGCGTGCCCCCGGATCGTGCCGTGTTCAAGAGGCGTGGCGATTCGGGGCGCTGAATATCTGTGAGAGCGAATGCGGTCCTTTCGAGGGCCTTTCAGGTGCCTTGAAGGGGGAGGAGCGTCGGTCATAGCTCCAGCCCACGGGAAACCCCTGACCCCGGAGCCGCTCATGATCCGCTCTCCCCGATCTGTGCTCGCTACCACCCTGATGCTGTTGGCCGCCGCACCCGGCGTAGCCCAGGCCGCGGACGACTTCCGCATCTCACCCACGGGCGGCCTGTACGGTGGTGGCTACTTCACCCCCGAGAAGAACGCCCTGAACTCCGGCTGGACCATCGTCGGCCGTGGCGGTGTGCAGCTGCTGCCGTTCCTGGACGTGGAAGTGGACCTGGGCTGGGTCCAGAGCGACACGAGCCAGTTCGGGCACATCTACAACCTCTTCGACCCTCGCATCAACGCGCTGTACCACTTCACCCCCGATCACCGCTTCGACGTCTTCGTGGCCGGCGGTGCGGGCGTCCAGTGGGTCAAGGTGAGCCGCGACTCGGTGGAGCAGAGCTCGGGGGCGCTTGACATGGCGCTGTACGACAACCCTTCCTCGGACTTCATCGCCAACTTCGGCCCGGGTGTCACCGTGCACCTCATCGGCCCCCTGCATGTGCGCACCGACCTGCGCTGGCTGGGCAGCTTCGGCGGTGACGGCACCCAGGCCAAGGCGGACGCCTTCCAGAACCTGGAGTGGACCATCGGCATCGACCTGCGCCGTGAGGTCGATGACGATCCAGATGGCGACGGACTGATCAACAAGGTCGATGATTGCCCGGACGAGCCTGAGGACTTCGACGACTTCGAGGACACCGACGGCTGCCCGGACCTGGACAACGACGGCGACGGCGTGCTGGACGGAGACGACGACTGTCCGCTGAAGCCCGAGGACAAGGACGACTTCCAGGATGAGAACGGCTGCCCCGATCCCGACAACGACAAGGATGAGATCCTGGACGTGGACGACAGCTGCATGAACGACCCCGAAGACCGCGACGGCTTCGAGGACGACGATGGCTGCCCCGATCCCGACAACGACGGTGACGGTGTGCTGGACGAAAACGACCAATGCGACGGAGAGCTCGAGACCGACAACAACTACCAGGACGACGACGGC
>CAZHIK010000012.1:0-5205 GCA_964532635.1 uncultured Enterobacterales bacterium | reverse complement strand
TGCCCCGATCCCGACAACGTTTAATGATGCGGCGACCACCAAGATCTACACTCTGACCCAACGCGCCGGTCCTCCGATCTCTTCCAGGACGAGGACGGCTGCCCCGACGAGATCCCCCAGGAGGTCGTGAAGTTCACCGGCGTCATCCAGGGCATCACCTTCGAGACCGACAAGGACGTCATCCGCAAGTCGTCGGAGAAGATCCTCAACCAGGCCTTGAAGGTCCTGACCGACTTCGGGGATGTGCGCCTCGAGGTCCAGGGTCACACCGACAGCCAGGGCGACGACGAGTACAACATGGACCTCTCCCAGCGCCGTGCAGAGGCGGTGGTGCGCTGGTTCGTGGAGCACGGCATCGACGAGGGCCGCTTCGAGCCCCACGGCTTCGGAGAGACCAAGCCCATCGACACCAACGACGCCGCGGCGGGTCGGGCCAAGAACCGCCGGGTGGAGTTCCAGCTCATCGATCGGGAGTAGGACCGCGGAGTCTGGGTAGCAGGCGACCGGTGCTTGCTGCCCAGTCCCGGTAGTCTTCACCGAACTGCTCGGCGAGCATCGCTTCCTCGTCGGGCAGGCGCAGCGCCAGCAGCAGCGTGAGGGCGGCGAGCGGGCAGACGAGGATCAACAGGTCGGCGCTGAGCAAGCCCACGCCCAGCCCGATCATCAGCCCGGCGGTGTAGATGGGGTGGCGCACCCAGCGGTAGGGGCCGCTGGTGACCAGGGTGTGGTCGCCCCGGACCTCGAGCCATGGCGAGAAGTTCTGGCCCAGGGTGTCGTGGGCCCACGCCAGCAGCCCCACACCCAGCAGCGCCACGACATAGCCCAGCCAGCTCAGCCACTCGGGCAGCGGGAGGCGAGCGAAGTCGGTCAGGGAGCTACCCAGCCACAGCATGCCAGGCACAGCCACTGCGGCGGCCACCAGGCGCGTGAGCCAGCGCTCGCGACCCGGCCGCACGGCCCGGCGCTCGCCGCTCCGCCTGCGGTAGACGAAGCGCACCACCAGGAAGCCCACCAGGACCATCACGAACAACATTCGGCTCATGAAGCCGGGCACGGTGCTCCTGGGTTCAGTCCTTCTGCTCGATGACGCAGCCGGTGCGCTCGCCAGTGTACACGGCGCTCACCCGCCCCATGCCCAGGGCCCGGGCCTTGACCCGCTCGGCCTCGTAGTCCACCCGGAAGCGGGCCACGTCGGGGCTGACCCGCACCCACTCCCGACAGAAGTCTTCGTCGCGCTCCATGACGAACAGGCACGAGCACGCGGTCTGGGCGGCGAAGCCGGAGCCCAGGCGGAAGAGGCTCGAGTCGTACTCGGGCACCAGGGCCTCGTGCTCGGCCTGGGTGCTGATGGGCTGGAAGTCCCGGGCGGTCTCGTCGGGGCTGTGCTCGTAGCCGATGTAGTCCAGGGCCAGGCGCAGGGTCTCGTCGTGCACGTAGGAGCCGTCGCGGTCGTCGCCGTTGCGGGCCACGACGAGGTCGGCGTCGGGGATGACGTAGATGGACTGGCGCCAGTGGCCAAGAGCCGCGAAGCTGCCCTCGGGCACATGGGGCCAGGGCAGGTGGTGGTGGCCCACCTCGGGCACCGGGCGGTTGAGCCAGAACATGCGGCCCTGGACGGTCCAGCCTTCGTGGTCGATGGGCAGAGTCTGGAAAGCGGTGTTGACCTGGGTGGACCAGTCCACCCAGCCCTCGGGCAGGACACGCTCGGCGCCCCAGCAGCCGTCGCGGAGCAGCAGCAAGCCGTAGCGCGCGTAGTCCCGGGTGGTGGCGTAGATGGTGGAGGAGCCCACGTAGGTGCCGGCAGCGTCGCGCTCCCAGACGGCCGAGGACATGCCGATGGGCTCGAACAGCGCGGCCCAGGGGAAGTGTTCGCCGTAGGTCGGGATCAACGCGGCGCCCGCCGCGGCGCTGGCCACGTTGGTGTCGCCCGAGGAGTACATGAAGGTGGAGCCCGGCGGATCCCGCAGCGGGTGGCTGGCCACGAAGCCGGCCATGTCACCCGAGCCCTGGCCGTAGAGCATGCCCAGCACCGAGGACTTGGTGGGGGGCTGGCCCTCGTAGGTCTCGCGCCAGGCGAAGCCGGTAGCGAACTCCATGGCGTGCTGGACGGTGACCTGGCAGGCGTCGGGGTTGGCGACCTCGAGGTGGTCGCAGATGCTGTCTTCGATGTCCAGCAGGCCGTCGCGCACGGCCACGCCCACCATGGCGTTGGTGAAGCTCTTGGCCGCCGACCAGGACAGGTGGGGCGTGTCGGGGCCGTAGCCGTGGGCGTAGCGCTCATACACGATGGCGCCGTCGTGGATGATCACGAGGCCGTCGGTGCGGACGCCTTGGCGCTCGGGATCGTCCCAGTCCAGGCCCTCGGGGAACAGGTAGGCCTCGAGGGCGGCCAGCTCCTTGGGGTGCTCGGCCTTCCATGTGGCCGAACGATCCTCCCAGCGCTCCCCGGGCCAGGTGCCGTCGGGGGAGCAGGCGTCCGGGTCGGGGGGCGGCACCTGCTGCTCCTGGACCTCGGGGCCCTCGGTCTCGGGGGCAGGATCGTCGGCGACGGCGACCCCCGCCAGCAGCAGGGGCAGCAGGAAGAACGGGAGGTGCTTGCTGGTCATGCCACAGGTCTAGCCCGTGACCATCACCCCGTCCCGGTAGAAGGCCAGGTCGTGGATGTACTTGTCGACCCGGGAGTCATCCACGAGGATGATGATCAGGGTGTTGACCTGGCCGGCCACGGCGTTGCTCAGGGGCCAGGACCCGGACTCACCCAGCTTGATCCGTCCGAGGATCGATCCGTTGACCATCACCTGGATCCCGTCGTCCACGGTGCCCGAGGAGATCTCGTAGAGGCTCGGATCGTCGCTGGGATCGAGCCAGAAGTCGCACATGAAGTAGGTGTAGGTGGCCCACTCGAAGGTCGCGAGGTCGCTGTCGCCGTCGTAGGAGAACGGGCCCGTGGGGGTGGTGGGGCTGCCGGCGCGATCGAGCACGTACTGGCGCATCACGGCGAAGTCGGCGGTCGGATCGCTCGAGCCCAGCAGGCCGTGGGCGCCGCTGGGCTCGTACCAGTACAGGTCCTCGTCTCCGTGGTGGTCCACCACATACGAGCCGTTCGAGGTGGTCTCGTAGGCGATGCCGTCGTCGTAGACGTACCAGCCGGTGTAGAAGTCCTCGAACAGTCGCCCGTTGCCCACCTGGGTGGCCTCCACCGAGGGCTCGTCTGGGTCGTTGGAGCCCACGGTCAGGGTGCCCGAGTCCTGGACATCGTCGGTGGGGGCGTAGGCCACCTCGACCGTGAGGCTGCTCAGGGGATCGATGAGCCACGGCAGGCCGCCGTTGTCGCCGATCAGGCGGTCGAGGTTCAGTTCGTGGCTGCTAGCGGAGTAGGTCACGTCGTGGACCGCCAGCAGGCTGTCGCCGACGTTGGAGATCGTGAGGTTGAGCGCGTCGCTGTCGCCGGGGTCGAGGGTGCCGAAGTCCCAGGTTGGGGGTCCCAGCTGGATGTCGGGGCCGGTGGGTGGGCCGGTGTCGGTCAGGGGTCCGCCGTGGCCGCCCGTGTCGTCCTTGGGGGGGAAGTCGGCATCCGAGAAGCTGTAGTCGGAGCAGCCGAGGGACAGAGCTGCGACGAACAGGAGGGGGACACGCATGACGCACCTCACGCGGGGGCGCAGGAGGTGTCGCAATTTTCGTGCCAGGAATGGGGGCTCGCAAGGCCCGTTTTCGGAGCCTTCAGGGGCGCTCCGGTCCCGTTGAGTGCGACTTTGGGGTGCGATTGTCGCGGGGGTGGGGCGCGTTGGCCCTAGTTTCCATACCCTGGCCGCCTGCCCTGGGAACGCCCCGAGGAGATCGAGCGCTTCGACGCCCATAGCTGGTTCATGGGCGCGGGTAGACCTGCAGGTTGCGGCCCATGTAGGTGTCGAGGCTGAAGCGCACGGCTACGTCGGGGACCTGGGTGTTGCTGGAGGTGCAGGTCAGGGTGGGGATCTTCACCTCGGCCCGCGCTTTGACGTCCAGACCGGTGTTGAAGTAGATGACGTGCAGGGCGTTGGGGGTGCTCGCGTCGTCGTCGATCCAGGCCTGGTAGGCCGGGGATGCGGTGGCCCCGGCCAGGGAGCAGCCGATGGGTTCGGTGGCCACCCGGTGCACCGGCACCTCGGTGAGGCCCTGGGCGTCGAAGACTACGCGCACGTTCTCGGACATGAGGTCCACGCCGAGCACCACCACGCGCTCGGCGCCCTGCTCCAGCATTGCCATGGCCTTGTCCGCCATGGCCAGGGAGTCGGTGAACGAGGTGTCGGGCCAGGGAGAGGCCGCCAGCACGCCTTGGAGCCCTACCCGGTGGGTGGTGGTCACCCTTCACGTCTACAGGGGGGCCGTCCTCGTCGCTACGCTCCTGCGGGCGGCGCTGATGTCCCAGGGGCGATCCCAGGAGACTTGGCTGGGACGGGGGGAGCCGTTGCCGACGCCGGTGAGGTCTACTCGAGCGCCGGGGACCAGCTGTAGCGGCGCTCGTATGTGGACCCGTTCCAGCGCAGCTCGATCGTCTCGGGTGGGCCGGGCATGTAGGGTTCGGCTCCGCTACCGGGCGTCGAGGTCTGACGCATCTGCACGGCGAGAGGCTCGCTTTCGCCTACCCGTACGAAGCCGAGGCTCTCGAGAGTCGAGAAGCCACCACCGTCGGCGCGGCTACTGTGTAGAACCTCGCTCAACAGCAGGATCGGCGGATCTTCGCGGGTGGAGATCACGTACAGCGTCGTGCTCCGGGTCTCATCCGGCGCGGTGTGTCGCGCGTACACCACGACCCCGGGCCAGTTCGCGTCCGGCGGTTGCTCCGATAGCAGTCCATCGGAGCCTCCTTGCCGCGACTCCACGGTGCCTCCGCCGAGATCCAACCACCCCGCTGTAGTCAGTGTCGCATCGGCGGGCACGGTGTGGCCGGGCACCTCACACCCCCCCGTCGGGCAGGCGAAGGAGAGGGGAACCGGCTCTGGGACGGATTGGGGTTCGCCGCCGCGAGGATCTGTGACGGGTTCCCCGCCGCCAGGATCTGTGACGGGTTCCCCGCCGCCAGAAGACGAGGTGCAACACACGGCGAGGAGAGTGAAGAAACAGGTGGCCGCGGCTCTGGAGATTCGCATCGGGACTCCGGGTACGCCTGCACATCATCGGCGACATGCGCCGGGTCACGCCAACGGTCGAACCCGTCCTACGGGT
>CAZHIK010000011.1:0-29217 GCA_964532635.1 uncultured Enterobacterales bacterium | reverse complement strand
GGGGCTTTTCGGGCAGCGCCATGGAGCCGGCCTGCAGCACCGGCAGCCGCTTCCTGAGGGCGATGATGTCGCGGTAGGCCGAAAACACCGAGCTGGGTTCCTCGCGCTGTGCCGCCACGTTGCGGTCCGGGTGGTCCGGATGCAGGGCGAGCCACGGCTGACCGCTGGTGAACCCGCCCTGGGGCCCTTCGTCCCACTGCATGGGCGTGCGGCAGCCGTCTCGGCCTGGATGCACGGGCCAGAAGCGCTTGCCCACGGGATCCTGGATCTCGGACCGGGCCAGCTTGCGCTCGCGCATCCCGATCTCCTCGCCGTAGTACAGAAACGGCGTGCCTCGCAGGGTCAAGGCCAGGATGGCGGCCAGCTTGCAGCGCGCGTCTCTCCACCGCCCGCCCCAGCGGGTGGCGTGCCGGGGAAAGTCGTGGTTGGACAGCACCCAGGTGGGCCAGCCATCCGGTCCGAGGGCGTCGGACCAGGCCCGGATGGCCCGGTGGAATGCCTTGGCGCTCCAGCGTGAGCGCAGCAGGTGGAAGTTGAAGGCCATGTGGAGCTGGTCCGGGCCATCTCCGGCGTACTGTGCGGCCTTGCGGTAGCGCTTGTCCTCGTCGAGGGTCTCCCCCACCAGGAAGCGCCCGGGCTGCTCGTCGAGGGTGCGACGCATCATGGACAGGGCGATGCGCATGTCGTCCTGGTCGCGGTCGTGCACGTGCTTCTGCCCGATGTAGCCGTAGACCAGGCCCGCGGGATTCCAGGTGCGGGGATTGCTGGGGAGATCGGGGTGCTTGTAGTAGCAGTTGAAGACGTCCAGCCGGAAGCCATCGACCCCGCGCTGCATCCAGAAGCGCAGGACCTGCTCGATGGCGTCCACCACATCCGGGTTGCGCCAGTTCAGGTCGGGCTGCTGCTCGAGGAACGAGTGGAAGAAGTACTGCTGTCGCTCGGGGACGTACTCCCAGCCACCCCCGCCGAAGGTGGACGTCCAGTTGTTGGGGGGGCCGGTCTCGCCGGGTCCGCCCGTGCCGTCACGCCACAGGTACCAGTCGGCCTTGGGGTTGTCCCGGGAGCTGCGGGACTCGAGGAACCAGGGGTGCTGGTCGGAGCTGTGGTTGAAGACCCCGTCGAGCACCACCCGCAGGCCCCGCTCCCGGCAGCCGGCCACCAGGGCGTCGAAGGAGGCCAGATCGCCGTACTGGGGGTGGACATCGCAGTAGCCGCTGATGTCGTAGCCGAAGTCGGCGTCGGGGGAGGGTTGGATGGGAGAGAGCCAGATGGCATCGACGCCCAGCTCGGCCAGGTGGTCCAGACGATCGATGATGCCCTGCAGATCACCGACGCCATCGCCGTCGCTGTCCATGAAGCTGCGAGGGTAGATCTGGTAGACGACGCCCCGCTTCCACCAGGGGAGCCGTTCCATCACCACTCCAGGTCGTGCCACTCGCCGGGATCGTAGCTGTCGTAGGGGTAGCCCCAGGCGTCCGGGAAGCTGTCGCAGTAGAAGTCGGGGGGACCACACCACCCTGCGCCGAAGCCCATGCTGAAGCCATCGATGCTCAGATCCATCACCGTGGGATCCCACTCCACCAGCAACTCGTTGCCGTCAGCCGACAAGCTGGGGGTGGTGATGCTGGAGTGGCTGCTGTAGTCGGGCCAGCCCAGCAGGTCGGCGCTGCCTCCGGAGATCACCAACTGGTAGAGCACGTAGCCAGCGCCGGAAGAGGTGCCCCAGCCCTCGATGAAGACGGTGGAGGGATCGACGGTGTCGGTGGACTCGCAGCGCAGCTGGAACATGCCCTCGTGGACCCGGTACCAGGCATTGACCCAGTCGAACCCGTAGCCATCCAGCACGTCACCGACCTCGTCGTCCACGGCGGCAGCGGCTAGCCAGGGGGGCTCGCCGAGCACGTACTCGAACTGAGGCTGGAAGCTGGCCGCCCCATCGGTGATGTCCACCTGCAGGGCGAGTACATCGCCCACCGCGCCGCTGGTGACCATGATGTCGAAGTCCTCCGAGCGGGAGTCCCCGGCCTCGATCTGGCCGAAGCTCTCATCGTCACTGAGGACCGTGGCATCGGCGGTAGACGAGGACAGCACACTGAGGATGCCCCGGGCGATGCCGTCGGTGTCCTGGTCGCCGGTGTTGGCCACCTCGATCTCCAGGGTGGCGGACTCTCCAGGATCGAGGATGCCGTCGTCGTTGTCGTCGTCTTCCACCTGCACCCTCACGATGCGCAGCACCGGATAGGGCACGGGCAGCTCGATCACCTCCTCGAAGGTCTCCACGTCGTCCTCGAGGGTGAGCACCAGCTGCACGGGCTGGCTATCGAGCTTGTCGGCGCTGACGTCGAAGGCGAAGGCGTCGGTGAGGGTGCTGGTCTCGCTGGCGATCCAGGCATCGGCCGACACCAGCAGCGGGCCCCCATCGGTGATGGTGACGGCGCTGTCGTCACAGCTGAGGGTGGCGATCAGCGGGCCGCTGGAGGCGTCGCCCTGGTTGAACAGGCGCAGGGTGGAGAAGGTGACGCCCACATCGCCGGGTTGCACGGTGCTCGGGCTGGTGGTGGCCAGCTCCACGAGGGGGTCCGGCGGCTCGGGCAGGTAGACCACGACCTCCTCGCCGGAGGCCAGGGCCGGCAGGGAGGTGGCCTCGTAGAGATCCTCGCCGAAGCCGATGGTGAAGCCGTCGACGCTTCCGGTGGTGTTGGCGGTGATCCGGGCGAACCAGCGGTCGTCCCCGGGGGCTGGGGGCAGCAGGTCGTACTCGTCGGTGATGTCCACCTCGACGCTGCCGGCTCCCGCAGCCTCGGTGGAGGTGAGCACGTCCCACTCGAGGCTCGGGTCGTCGGGATCGCCCACCCCCAGGGACACCTGGATGAGGGCTGTCTCGTCCAGAGTGAAGTCCAGGGTGGCCGTGGAGGCGTAGCCGATGAGCAGCTCGTGCTCCTGGGTCCAGCTCATCTCGCCGCTGGTGATGGTGAGCTCGTATGGCAGGCGGCTGTTGTCGGACAGGCTCTCCGCCAGGTCGAAGTACAGCTGCTCCACGGAGCTGCCGAGCCCCCCGATGCTGCCGAACTCCACACTCTCATCCACCACACCTCCATCGCCCATGTCGGCATAGACGCTCACCACGACATCGGTGGCCTCCACCTCGGTGGCGTTGTCCACAGTGATCTCGAGGTTGACCTCTTCTCCGGGATGAACCGGATCGGGGTGGGCGCTGACCTCTGCGGACAGGTCCGGAGCCAGCTCTTCGACCGCCACGGCATCGATGGACCAGCTGTCAGCGTCGGCGCCGTCGTAGCGCCAGGCCAGCCAGACCACCCGCTCGCCAGCCCAGGCGCTCAGGTCGATGACCGCCGAGCGACCCCACTCGATGTCCGGGGCCTCGAGGGCCTCCACCAGCTCGAAGTCGCCGTCCTCCGGGTTGCGGCCTCCGGTGGAGAGGTACAGCCCGTGGTCAGCCAGCTCGACGTTGGTGCCGACCTCGTACCAGGACACCTGGATGCGCTCGAGGGAGGAGAAGTCCAGGGCCGGAGCGATGAGCCAGTCCTGCATGGTCGCGGAGCTGTCGCCGTTGCCCACGGCGTGGCGCACGCTCAGTTCACCGTCCACAGCGCTATCGATCAGCTCCCAGGGGTAGCCAGGAAACTCGGCCTCGTAGGAGACCCAGCCCAGGTCCCGCAGCTGGTCCTGACCATCGGCCAGCTCGAAGCTCTCCACGAAGGGTAGCGCCCCGGCCTGGACCAGCACCTCGAGCTGGAAGGGCTCGGCGCCCGCTGCCTCGGGCAGGTACGAGACCGCCTGCAGCTCACCGTCGTCGGTACCCTTGAAGCAGTACTCGAGGCCCGGATCATCGACGGCCAGCTCAGCGGACCACCCGCTGTCGCCCTGCTCGAGGTCGACCCAGTCCCACGCGTCGGAGCCCTCGACACGGTGGTAGAGGCGCACCCCGGCCACGCCGTCGGAGTCGCTGGCGGTGACATCCAGCTCGATGGTGTCGCCCTCGATGACGGTGTCCTCGGGCGGGGTGTGCTCGAGCACGGGACCCTCGGCGGCGACGTAGCTGCCGGTGTCAGCGGGGGGAGGGCAGCCCAGGAGCGACAGCGCCAGGCCCGCGGGCAGCAGCGCGCGGGTCATGGCGTGCCCTCCGTGCCCGAGGCCTCGACACGCCCGGTCTCGATGGACAGCACGCGCCCATCCGGCGGCGGTGCGACGCGCTCGGCCGCGACCCCCACGTAGTCCTCGTACAGGTCGCAGAAGGTGTAGCAGCCGTAGTACTGGGGGTTTCCGGAGTTGTCGACGATGGCGTAACAGTAGAACCCGGCGGGGCAGTCGGCGTCCCGTGTGCAGCCCACCAGGCAGGTGCCGCTGAAGCAGTGGTTGCTGTCGGCTCCGCACTCATCGTCGGTCTCGCAGCCGCGACAGTAGTAGCCCGAGGCCTCGTAGCACTCGCCGGAGGCGCCGTTGCAGAACTCCATGAAGGCGCAGTCCCGGTGCTGGTCAACGCACGCGTCGTCGGTGCACACGCTCTGGGAGCTGTCGCAGGCTTGGCCGGGGTAGCAGTCGGAGTCTTCGGTGCAGCCGGGCACGCACTGGCCGTCCACGCAGTGACTCTCCATGGCGCACTGAGCGCTGTTGGCGCAGCGTGCGCTGACGCATTGCCCCTCACGGCAGGTGGCTCCGAAGGGGCAGGGCTCGCTCTGGGAGCACTCCGCCTTCTCGCCGCAACCCACCAACAGCAGCATCAGGGCCAGCAGGAGCCCCGGAATCCAGATCGCGCGGCTCATCGTGCCACCTCCACAGCCGTGTCGTCCCCCGCACTGGAGGCCCCCACAGCGAGCACCCGGTACTCGGCGACGATGTAGTACTGGGCCGGAGGGACCTGCTCCTCGTCGAAGCGGATGGCGTTGTTCTCGACGACGTAGGAGTAGTCCACGTCCTTGACCAGCTCCCGCACGAGGCTGTCGTTGTCGTTGCTCTCGTACAGTCCCACCACCAGGGAGTTCTCGTCGCAGTTCTGGGACAGGGCGAACTCCACCTCGAGGCCCGACGCGGTCAGGCCCAGCTTGGAGGCGATGGGCGAGAAGTCTTCTGCGCAGATGGACTCGAGCACGCCCTCGGTGCGCTCGACGGCCTTGATGTAGCGGGAGCCGTAGGACGCGTCGCCGTGCTCGGAGGAGCAGGCGGGATCGCCCTCGAACTCGGGCTCGGTGGCGCCCACCACGGCGCTGACGTTGAAGATGCGGTGGTCGCGGTAGGCCTCCTCGCCCTTCAGATCGGTGAAGAAGCGCAGGTACTCATCCACCTCGTAGGGGGAGGAGTCCTGCTCGTCCGACAGGAAGATGAGGGAGAGGCTGGCGTCGTCTCGCAGGAAGGAGGCGTTGTCCTCACTGTAGACCGGCTCGAGGAAGGCGGCCCGGGCCGCCTCGAGGCCCATCTCCCAGCCCGAGCCGGTGATCCCCACCGCCACGTTCTCGGCGAAGACCTCGTCGGGGGCGTCGGTGGCGGGGGTGATGAGCAGGTCGTGGTTGTTGAGGGTGAAGCCGCTGTCGATCACGACGTCGGCGCTCACGCCACCATCCGCCGAGCGGGCCACGACCATCCGCTCTCCCGCGGCCAGCGCAGTACCGGCGGGGAACTCGAAGCTGTTGGCGTCGTCGTCCTGGAGCACGCAGCCGCCGAGGTCCAGGTCCTCGCCGCTGAGGTTGGACAGCTCCAACCACTCGCCATCACTGTCGGCCGCATCGACCGGATCGGCCATGAACTCGGTGATGAGCACCTCGCCCGCCTCGTCGGGGCCGGCCCCGCCGGTGTCTCCCGGCGGCTGGGTGTCCACCGGGGCGTCGGTGTCCGGAGAGGGGTGTCGAGAGCATCCGTGGTTTTCGGCGCCCGGGGTGCCCGTGTCGGTGGTGGCGTAGACCTCCGAGGCGGCGCACCAGGCCGAGGCGTCGTCGTTGCCAGAGGCGGTGACCACGGAAGGATCGAGCTGCCAGGCCTTTCCGGGCTCGATACCCCAGCTGCGATCGTAGGCCACTCGGTCGATGGTGAGCCCAGCCCGGTTGATCAGGGCGATCTCGTCGTCGCCTCCGTGCAGCCGGCCCTGATCGGTCTCGGTGGTCATGTCGGTGGTGACCACACCGATCTGCCAGTCCACGTCGATATCGGCAAAGACCTCGATGAAGGCCTGGAAGTTGGTGGCCAGCTTGGCCTGCTCTTCGATCATGGAGCCCGAGTTGTCCACCACGATCAGCACATCCACCACGTTGCGACGGCTCTGCTGGAACACGTCCACCGCCGTCTCGGAGGTGTAGCTGTACTCGGTGCATGAAAGCGCCAACGGCACAACAAGAAGAAAACGCCTCATCACAACTCCCGTACCCATACCGCGGTCCGCATGGACCGTACCCCCACCCGCACCCGGCACACCAACGCTGCCAGGCTCGATGTCACGAACTCACTCACCTGTGTCCCCCGGCTCACCACCCGTGTCCGCTTGCTCGCCGCCGCCGGGGTTGAGGCCCTCGACCACCGAGAAGAGGATGGTGTCGGCAACGGTGGCGTTCTGGACGTGCCAGTGGAAGGTGGACAGGTACACAGCGCCGGCGCCGTGCTCGAAGGCCACCAGCAGCGGCACGTCGTCGAGCTCCACGTCGCCCTCGATCTCGGAGACCCGATACATCACGTCCCCGCTGAGGATCACCTCGACCTCGCTGGCCACCGACTCGATCACCGCCCAGTGGGAGAAGTCGAAGTCGATGGACACGACGTTCTGGCCCAGGTCGTTGACCAGCGCCTCGCGGTGGACCATGGCCTGAGTGGTGCCCCGCTGCCCCCGCTGGGCGTCGTCGAGCACGGACTCGTCCCCCACAAAGGTGATCTTGTCGGGCCAGCAGGCCTCCACCAGGTCGTAGCCCCAGTCGGAGACCACCAGCACGCCGCCACCGGAGACGAAGCGGGTGACGTTGTCGACGACGTCGGGATCGCTCACCAAGCCGTCGTCCGGGTCCACGCCGTTGTAGACCCACTGGCCCAGACCCCGGGTGCCCGAGTTGACGAAGACGGCTCCGAAGTTGTCGAGCTCGTCCTCGCTGCCGAGCAATCCCTCGACCTCGAGCACCATCAGCTCGGGGTCCAGCTCGGGGTCGTAGGTGGCCCCTACGATGAAGCCCTCGTAGAGCTGATAGTTGACCAACTGACGCAGCAGCAGGGCCTCCATGCGGTCGTAGTCCCCCGAGGTGACGGCGATGGCGTCGATGGGGATCTCGATGAACTCCTGCTCGGGGGTGCAGCCCAGCAGCAGCGCGAGCAACGGCAGACAGCGCGGGGTGGGCATGGCTACTCCAGGATCATGTAGGCCGACAAGTAGATGTAGGACTCGGTGGGGTTGCTCTGGTAGATGCTGTCGGGCAAGCCGAAGTCGGGACCTTCGATGTAGGAGTAGAAGTAGGGATCGGCGGGGTTGGCCACCAGCTGGGACATCTCGGAGGCCAGGTAGGTGTGCTCGCCGTCGTCCCAGGGCACACAGCCCACGAAGCCGCCGTTCCCCGTGGCCTCGATGGTGCCGGGGATGCCGGTGATGAACATGGCGTCGGGGTAGGTCTCGGCCGGGGTCCAGGTGTAGGTGAAGTCCTCGGCCCGGTTGTGGGTGTAGTCCTGGCACAGCTGGGGGCTGGTGAGCTCCCAGTCGGCGGGCACCGTGGGCTGGACCTCCTCGAGCAGGTACTCGGGCAAGCCGCCGTCCTCACCCTGGGGGTGCAGGTCGTACCAGTAGCCGGCCCCGTAGTCCTCGGCGGTCAGATCGAAGCCGTAGTAGTAGACCATGCCGCTCGAGGTGTCCTCGACGCGGTCGAGGGTGACGGTGTTGTAGTCGCTCTCGAGCCAGACGTAGTCGCCCGCGGGCACGGAGGTGGGGGTGGGGCAGTCTTCGTCACCGCCCCCACCGGCGGGAGGATACTCGAAGACCCCGTTGACGTCGTAGGGCTGGGGCCCAGAGCCCATGGACCCTCCCCCTCCGCAGGGCGGATCGAGGGGGATGTAGAACCAGACCATGGCGAAGACGCTCTCGGCGACCTGGCAGCTGCTGTTGTCGATGCCCCGGGTGATGTTGAAGGCCATGTAGACCGCCACCTCGGACAGATCCAGGGGGCCGTCGATCACCTCGAAGGCGTCGGGGATGACCACGCCCTCGGTGCCCGTGCTGATGAGCACGTCGCGGAAGCCGGTACGCGCCGCGTTGGACATGGTGATCTCGCCGTAGAGGTGGGTAGCGTCCACCACCTCGAGGCGATCGACGGCGTAGTCGTTGCTCTCGTCACCGCTGGTGAGCACGAACAGCTCGGTCTCGCCGTCCACGAAGTTGGTGCCACGCGCGTCGACCTCGAAGTCCACGGTCTCGCCCTGCTCGATGACCAAGGGATCCCAGGAGGCGGCCAGGCCAGCGCGGTCGACCTGGAAGCCGTCGTAGAGCACCACCACGTCGGAGCCGGTCTCCATCAGCACGTCGCGGGGACCAGCGTAGGTGTCGCCGGCGACGCTCACGCTGGCGGTTGCGAGCTGATCGGTGATCACGGTGAAGTCCATGATGGACACGCCGTCGCCGAAGGACGGCCAGGTGACCCCTCCCTCCCAGGCGGTGTTGTTCCCGATGAACTCCACCTCGAGGGTCTCGCCCAGCATGCCCACGTCGGGATCGATGGTGAAGGATTCCTCGATGACGGTGAAGCCGTCCTCGAGGGTGCGGGTGTAGCCGCCCGAGTCGATGACCACGTCCCGCGCGCCCAGCGCTGCGTCGGCAGCGATGGTGATGTCGGCGTCGATGTTCCAGGCGTCGAGCACCAGCAGCTCATCGACGGTGATCCCCTCGCCGAAGTCCACAGCGCTGCCGTCGAAGTCGAAGGCGGACCACGAAGCGGCGAGCCGCACGCTCAGGGAGGTGTCCAGCCCGCCCACACCAGGCTCGATGGTGATGACGTTGGCGGTCGGAGTGCTCTCCGGATCGTCGGTGTCCGCAGGATCACAGCCGAGCAGCTGTGGCCCCATGGCGAGGGGCAGCGCCAGGGCCAGGAAGGTTCGGAAGCGGGTGGTGTTCATGGAGTCGGTCTCCGCGCCGGGGCCGGAACAGTGCTGCGAATGCGCGATATAGAAGGTTTCAGCTGTACTTCGCCGAAACGCTGCCGCGTCTCGCTCCCGAGCAGTATAGCCGCGGCGCGAGCGGGGGGTCAACGCGCCGATCGAGCCCGACGACAGCGGGTCGTCGAGCCCTCGGGTCAGCCGACACCCGCGAGCTCGAGGACCGCCCGAGCGAGGGGCTCGAGGGACCCGCGCAGGGCGTGCCCATCGTCCAGCTCGACCAGAGTCACGCCGGGCCCAGAGCGATCCCGGTACGCTCGGCTGTGCCCGATGGGCACGACGTCGTCGCGCAAGCCGTGGAGGATGGTGACCGGCAGCCCGGGGGGCGCCACCAGGGCTCGAGGATCGAGATTGGGGGGTTCCCTCCACGCCAGGGCTGGGGCGCAGAGCACCACAGCCCGGAAGCGCTCGGGGTGGTGCTGAGCCAGCAGGGCCGCCACCAGCCCGCCGTAGCTCGAGCCCACCAGCAGCACGCCGCCGTCGCGGGTGATGCGCTCGATGGTGTCATAGCGGCCCTGCAGGGGTACGCCCCGCAGGTCGGGGCAGCGCATCGGCAGCCCGAGGCTGCGCAAGTGCTGGGCCTTGGTACCCTGTGGGCTGCCTTCGAGGCCGTGGGCGAGGACGAGCATGGGATAGGGATAGCGTGAGGCGGGATCACCAGCCAGGCCCGCCCACCCCCAGCCTGCGAGCCCCCATGCGTACCTCCCTGCTGCCCTGGATCGCCGTCCCGTTCCTGTCCGGCGCCTGTGCCTCCGTCAAGCGCCTGCTGCCGGAGGGGCCCGCGCTCACGGGGGCCCAGCATGCCGAGATCGCGGGGCCGACCGAGCCCTCGGGGGTGTCCTACACCGGCGAGCCCGTCGTGGACTTCCCGGTGCTCCCCGTCCAGCTCTGGGGCCTGCACTACGCCATCGACCTGGTGCTCGTCAGCGACCACCCGTCCTGGACCATGCACGAGTACGCCCGCATCGATCTTCCCGACCGACAGGTCTGGATCGCCAAGGACGCCGACGTCAACGGAGATCAGGGCGTGGTCGCCGACCTGGACGGCATCGGCTCCTGGCTGCCCGAGATCCCGGTGCCCCGCACCCGAGCACCCATGGTGGCCGACGACCGCAGCGACGATGCCCGGGTGGACCTGCGCCTGCGCACCGCCACACCCGAAGGCGAGACTGTGGAGCTGCGCTACGAGGGAAAGCGCCCCCAGCGCCCTCCCGGCAAGCGCAACGGCTCGACCATGGAGCACAGCCGAGGCGCTGTGGCCGCGGTCCTGGACCTGGCCGGGCAGCACCACGGAGGTCGGGTGTCGCTGGACATCGGCGGCCAACACCGCCGCATCCGGCGCGTGCTGGGCATCTACAGCATGAAGTTCGTGCTGGATCAGTTCCAGGCCGGCTTCGCGGTCGCCTCCTTCGCGCAGCGACCCGCGGCTGGCGGCTTCGAGCTGGTGCGCCCCGCCCCCGGCGATGACTGGCCCACCCAGAGCCACGAAGCGTGGAGCGACGACGGTCGCTGGCTGCACCGCCACGATCCCATCGTCACCCTGGCCTACGACATGCCCATCAGACGGTCCCCGGACGACAGCGAGATCCG
The DNA here is from genome assembly GCA_964532635.1 of uncultured Enterobacterales bacterium. Lineage (GTDB taxonomy): Bacteria > Myxococcota_A > UBA796 > UBA796 > JAFGLY01 > CALDOK01. The sequence continues at coordinate 18,501 of CAZHIK010000011.1, read as the reverse complement.
CGAGCTGCACGGAGCGGTGGTCGAGCAGACAGGCCATGAGCTCCCCGTGCTCCGGCTCCACCTCGACCGTGCCCTCCCCGACCTGCGCCGACCCTTCGAGGGCCGGGCCACCAGCCGCTTTGCGTTGGACATCAACGGCCAGCCCGGCCACGGCACCGGCACCCTGGAGGCCTGGTGGACCGCCGAGGGACCTGTGGTCGAGATGCGGCCCAGCGCCCCGTGGTGGCTCGCCGAGCGGCCCATGCGCACCACCGTACGCTTCACCGACGACGGCGAAGCGCTGGTGCGCATCGAGCGCATCCCCCAGTAGGTCCCTGGCTCTGGCATCGGCGGGTGGGCTTCGATAGACTCCGACACCCGCCCCCAGAGGCTCCTCGCAGCCAAGGATGCTCCCAACCATGAAGCGAGTCTACTTCTGCCCCCAGTGCCGCGCGGTGCTCAACCCCAACGTCAAGATCATCCTGGCCGCCTACCGCCAGGAGAAGCGTGGCCTCGTCCTGCTCTCCCCACAGCCCGGCAACTACCAGGCCATCATCTCCGACGACCTGCCCCTGCGCGACGGCGACCTGGTGGAGTTCCACTGCCCGGTGTGCGCCTTCCTGCTCACCGCGAGCCACGACGAGAACCTGGCTGGCATGGACTTCCGCTTCTCCACCGGGCTCGAAGGCAAGGTGTACTTCTCTCGCCGCTACGGTGAGCACGCCACCTACTTCGTGGCCGATGACGACATCCGCTCCTACGGCGAGCACGTCGCCGACTCCGGCGGAGTCAACTTCTTCGGAGCCGGCGGCGACACCTGGTAGCGCCGACCGTCCTAGAAGAGGTACAGCTCTTCGTCGTAGCAGGCGCCGTCTGCGACCTCGGCGCACTCCATGTCCATGATGCAGTCGCGCTCGTCGTAGTGGCGCTCGAGGGCGTCGATGTCCTCCCAGTCCTCGTAGAGGTTCGCGGTCCGCTCGCAGGCGTCGCGGCACTCGTACTCCGACACCCGCGGCGACTCGACGTCGTCGCATTCGAGCAGCTTCTTGCAGACTTCCTTGCAGGTGGGCGTACAGCCCCCAGCGAGGGTCAGCAGGAGCAGCGCGGCGCTACCAGACAGGAGCGCAGTAGCCCTTCTCGAGGTCTTCACAGGAGGTCTCGGCGATGCAGTCCATCCACACGGCGGCCTGCTTGTCATTCTGGATTTCGACGGACGCAGAGGAACCCTGACGCTCGTCGGGGTCGTAACCCTCGAGCTCGCCGGGACGTTCCAGGGCCTGCCGACACGCAGCCATGCAGGTGGACTTGAGGTCGCTCTCGGAGGTGTTGGGGCGGGCGATACCGCAGTCGTCACCGGTGCTGCCGTAGAGCCGGTCACAGGTGGTCTGGCAGTTGGGCCCACAGCCGGACGCCAGCAGGGCGACAGCGGCCGCGAGGGTGAGTCCGAGAGCCGTCCTCATCGTTCCTCCAGCAGAACGAGCCACACCGCCCGAGCAGCCGAGCGGTTGGTTGCGCAGCCATGCTAATGGGCGGGCAAGGGGCGGTCAACAGCCGCAGGTACCGCCTGACCGCAGGTTGACTGGCCACCACCCCCCCGCTAGGGACCCACAGGCCGTCGGCCCTCCGGAGCTCCCGCCGTGCACGTCCTCCAGGTCACCCCCTACTTCCCGCCCACCTGGGCCTACGGCGGCATCCCGCGCATCGTCTATGGCCTGGGCCGGGCGCTGTGCGATCTGGGGGCGCAGGTGACGGTGCTCACCACCGACGCGATGGACGCTCGCAGCCGGGCCCAGGTCAAGCCCGACCGCGTGCTTGACGGCATGCGCGTGCTCACCTGCCCCAACCTCAGCAACCGCCTGGCCTACGACCACCAGCTCTTCCTGCCCCGCGGGGTCACCGAGCAGCTCGAGCGCATCCCCCGCCCCGACATCGTGCATCTCCACGGCCACCGGCACCTGCTCAACAACGCCGCGGACCGCCACGCGCGGGCCTGGTTCGTGCCCACGGTGCTCACCGCCAACGGCACCCTGCTGCGTCACGAGCGGAAGCAGCGGGTGAAGCTGCTCTGGGACATGCTGGTGAGCGGCCGCATCCCCGGGAGGGCCGCCCGCTGCGTGGTGGTCAGCCAAGCCGAGCGGCGCCAGCACATCCAGGCCGGCATCGAGCCCGGTCGAATCGTGGAGATCCCCAACGGCCTCGACCTCGGCGAGTTCTACCCCCTGCCCCCCCGAGGTCTGTTCCGCAGACGCCTGGGCATAGATCCCGAGCAGCCCATGGTCGTCTACCTGGGCCAGCTCTCGCCCCGCAAGGGCGTGGAGCACCTGGTGGCCGCTTTCAACCGCGACGCACCGGCCGGGGCAGCGCTGGTGGTGGGCGGCAACGACATGGGCGGCGGCAGGCTGGCCCGTGCCGCTGTGGACCCCCACGCTCCGGTGTACTTCGCCGGCCTGCTCGAGGGCGAGGAGCGCATCCAGCTGCTGGTGGACGCCGACGTGCTGGTCTACCCCTCCACCGCCGAGGTCTTCGGCTTGGTGCCCTTCGAGGGCCTGCTCTCTGGCACGCCCGCCGTGGTCGGAGACGACTGCGGCTGCGGTGAGCTCGTCGGAGGCGCAGGCGCCGGCCTGCTGGTGCGCCACGGTGACGTCACGTCCCTGCGAGCACGCATCCAGCAGCTGATCGAGGACCGGGCCCTGGCCAGCGACATGGTGGAGCGCGGGCGCGACTACATCCACCAGCACTTCGCCTGGCCGCGGGTCGCGGGTATGCACCTGGAGATGTACGAGCGAGTGCTGGCCCAGGGTGGAGGCGCACGATGAGCGGCGATGCACGCCGCGCCGCGCGCTGGCTGGGCTACGGGCTGCTGGCGGCGTTGGTGGGCCTGGCCTGGGCCAACGGCCTGGACGGAGCGTTCACCTACGACGACAAAGTCGAGGTGGTGGGCAACCGCACGATCCGAACCCTGGAGCACTGGGAAGCCGTGCTGGGCTACAACGCCAGCCGGCCGTTGGTGATCCTGAGCTGGGCTCTGGACTGGCGCCTGTGGGGGCTCGAGCCCCTCGGCTACCACGTGGTCAACGTGATCATCCACGCCCTGAACGCCGGGCTGGTCTTCATCCTGGGCGAGCAGCTCTCCCGCCGCTTGGGCGTGGCGCGCCCCTTGCTACCGGCCCTGGCCGCCGCCGCCCTGTGGGCCGTCCACCCCATGACGACCGAAGCGGTCACCTACATCACGGGGCGATCCGAGTCCCTCTGCGCCACCTTCTACCTGGGCTCGGTGATCTTCTGGCTCCGCTGGCGACGCGGCAAGGACGCATTCCAGCTGCTGCTCTCGGTGCTCTCCTTCCTGCTGGCGGCTGCCACCAAGGAGGTGGCCGCGACCCTGCCGGCCACCCTGCTCCTGATCGAGCTCGTGCTGCCCGGCCAGCGCCCCCCTGGGCGCCGGGAGTGGCTCGGTCTCACCCCGTTCTGGGCACTGCTGGCGGCGGGGTTCATCGCTCGCAAGATGCTCTACGGTGTGTTCACCACCGACCTGTGGCTGCGCCCGATCGGGATCCAGCTGGCCACCGAAGCCGAGGTGGTGCTGCGCTACCTGCAGCTGTGGCTCCTACCTGTGGGCCAGAGCGTGTTTCACGACCACCCTGTCGCCGCCAGCCCCTACGATCCACGGGCGCTCCTCGCCGCGGCAGTGATCGTCGCCGGCCTCGGTGTGGCCCTGTGGCAGCTCCGACGACGCCCGACCCTGCTGCTGGGATCGGCCGGGTTCCTGTTGATGCTCGCGCCCTCCAGCTCCATCGTGCCCCTCAAGGAGACGATGGCCGAGCACCGCACCTACCTGGCGGGCTGGGGGCTGTGCTTCCTCGTCGTCCACGCCCTGGCCCCCGCGCTCGCCCAGCGCGGGCGGGCTGCCGTGGCCCTCGGCGTCGCCGCCGTGTTGGCCCTCGGGACAGCCACCCACCTCCGCAACCGCGCCTGGGCCAGCGAGATCACCCTGTGGAAGGACGCCGTCGAGGGCAGCGCCGAGTCCGCAGAGGCTTGGTACGGCTACGGCGACGCCCTGCGCTTCTCCGGCGCCTTCGACGACGCCATCGAGGCGTACCAGCGTGCCGTCGAGCTCGATGATCTCTTCCTCGACGCATGGAACAACATGGGCATCGCCATGGCCGAGCAGGGCCGAGTGGAAGATGCGCAGCGCGTCTGGCTCGACACCCTGCGGCGCCACCCCACCTACTGTAGGGCCCACAACAACCTGGGCTGGCTCTACTACCGGCAGCGCAAGTGGGAAGACGCCATCGCGGAATTTCGCACCACGCTGGTCTACTGCCCCGACAGCACACAGGCCCACTTCGCGCTCGGCAACATCTACTACGGTCCCCGCCGGGATCCCCAGCGCGCGCTCCACCACTACCACAACGTGCTGCAGATCGATCCAGGCTTCGCTGAGCGCCCCCTGATCGAGAAGCGCGAGCGTCAGCTCACCTTCTGATCCCCAGCCACCAGGCAGCAGCCGCCCCCACCATGCGGGGCGACTCCCGCCAGGCCCCGCTGCGTGCCGCCGCGCATCCGAGGCGAGCGAGCGGCACGGGCCGCAGGTAGAAGCGAGCCCAGGCCCGGCGGAGCCAGCGGGCCAGTTCGGCCGGAGGCAGGTCCGACAGCACGGCGCGCTCCAGGTCCGCGTCCACGAAGGAGCGCACGTCGGGGGCCCCCTCGGCAGCGGGGGCGAGCCGGGAGCCAGGCAGCGCGCTGAGGGTCGAGAACTGCACGAAGTCGGCACCGAGGTGCCGGCAGAAGCGCAAGGTGGCATCGATCTGGGCCGCCCCCTCACCAGGCGAGCCGAGGATGATGTAGGCGAGGGTGCGCAGTCCAGCAGCCCGGGCTGCGCAGAACGCAGCCTCCACCTGTGCGCGGTCGAAGCCCTTGCCCAGAGTCTCGAGGGTGGGCTCCCAGGCGCTCTCGACGCCGAGGGCCACCAGGGTGCAACCGGCCCGGCGCATCAGCGACAGCAGCTCGGCATCCACGCCGTCCACCCGCGCCTCGCAGTTCCATGCCAGGTCCGCGCTCCGCTGGATGAGGCCCCGGCAGATGGCCACCACGCGCTCTCGGTCGTGGGTGAAGTTGTCGTCGTAGAAGTGCACGAAGCGCACGCCCTCGGCGACCAGACCATCGAGCTCCGCGAGCACGTGCTCAGCAGAGTACGCACGCCAATGTGCGCCGCCCACGGCGCGATCGCAGAACGCGCAGCCGTGAGGGCAACCTCGGCTGGTGAGGGCGGTGGCCATGGGCAAGCGGGTGGCCAACAGGTGGTGGTAGCCGCGCCTGGGCAGCAGGTCCCGGGCCGGGGGCGGCAGGCTGTCGAGGTCACGGGCAGGAGGCTGCGACTCGAAGGCCCGGCCGGGCACGCGCAGGCCGGGGGGCGGGGCCCCGACAGCACCACCCTCCAGCCAGGCCAGGGCCGCGGGGCCGCTCAGCTCGGCCTCACCCTCGACGCTGCCGTCGAGGCCGGGGATCTCCTCGAAGACCACGGCTCCCACCGCGGTGGGGTGGGGGCCGCCCAGGAGCAGCCAGCGACAGTGGGGGCGGGCGATGGCCGCTGCACGCGCGGCCAGATCGCGCACGGGGCTGGAGGCCGTGATCCCCACCACGTCGGCCTGTGCCGACGCCAACCGAGCCTCGAGGTGACGCCACGAGAGCCCCTCGGCCCGCGCGTCCAGCACGCTGACCCGGTGGCCAGCGGCCCGCAGGGCGCCGGCGAGGTACGCCAGCCCCAAGGGAGGCACGGCCAGGCTGACGTCGCGCCGGTCGCGACGAGGCGGCCGGAGGAGCAGGACCTTCACGGTCCCTACGCTGACACCAGATAGCGGCCCTTCACACGGAAGCCGTTGGGCGGATTGTCGGTGAGCGCCTGCACGTGGGGATCGAGGGTCCAGCGCCGGGCTGCCACCACCTCGGCGATGCGCACCCGCAGGCGATTGGACTCCTCGGTGGGGTTGGCCAGGGTGGCCAGCAGCTCGTCGCGGGCCTGCTCGGTCTCCTGGGAGATGACGGTCTGGGCTGCGGCGTAGCGCACGCCCTCGTCGAAGTCGTCCAGGAAGCGTGCAGCGCTGTCGGCGATGCGCTCGTCGCGCTGATCGGCGAGGAGCACCAGCAGGTGACGCTTGCGATCGGGCTTGTAGTCTTCCTTCTCGGCTTCCTCGTCCAGCATCCCGAGGGCCGTGGCCAGCAGGGGCTCGGTGCCGCCGATGGCCTCGATCAGCCTGAGGGGATTGGCGATGTTCTTGCAGCGCTTGGCGAACAGGACGGCGGGCTCGAGGGCGGGCTCGTCCAGAGCGACCAGTAGCTCGAAGACGAAGGCCTTCTCGTTGCGATCCTTCATGGCGTTCTCGATGCGCACGTCGAAGCGCCCGAGCAGGCCGTAGATAGCCTGCTCGCTGCCGTCCTCGGCGAGGAACAGCGCCGCGGCCTCGCGGTCCTCGGGCTGGGCGTTGATGTTCTGGGCCCGCTTGCACTGCCGATCGAGCTGCTTGGCGGGGCTACCGAAGATGAGATCGAGAAAGCCCATGGCTCCTCCCTTCACGGCCAAGGGCCGTACGCTACGCTCGGCTATGTAATTCAGAGCCGATCCACCGTCCCGTCAACGGGAGGGTTGGGCCAGGAAGCGGTGCTCGACCACGATCCCCACCCGAGCCGTGGGGGCGGCCGCGGTCAGACCGGCACCAGCCGCGAGTCCGACGCTCCAGCGCGCACCCCAGGCGAGGCCTCCGGAGAGCTCGACGCGGGTGGGGTTGGCGGCTGAGGGGAGGGCTGCGTCGAGGCCCAGATCGACCCGCGGGAGCCAGGAACGCTCGAGCTGAGCGCCGGCGTCCCAGCCCAGGCCAGCCTGGAGGAAGACGATGTCGTCCTGGGCGGCGAGCCCGAGCGGATCTCCGAGGATGGCGAGGCCACCTCCCAGCCGGCCCCGCAGGGGCCCGAGATCGAGCCCCGCACCCGCCACGAGGGCGACGTCGGTCTCGTCGCTGCCCAGCTCGCCCTCGTCGGCCGCGTTGGGGAGCTTGACCCTCCAGCCCAGCCCGAACGCAGGGCCCTGTCGGCCGCGGGCGCGGGCCTCGGCGCGAAGTCCTTCTGTGACGGGAAGCCGCAGCAGCGCACCCAGCTCCAGGTCCCCCGGCCCGGTCTGGCGCTGACCGTCCGGATGGACGTCGATCAGCCAGCTCCAGTGGGCGTCCAGGAGGACGCGATCCGCCGCCATCCAGTGGCCGTGCACTCCCGCCCCGAAGCGGTCTCTGGAGCCCGCTCTGAAGGCCGGGATCATGTCCTGGTCGTTTTCCACGTGGACGCCCAACGCACCGATCGCGAGTGGATCGGGATCGAACGCCGGAAAATCACCCGGAACCATGGCGTTGGCCCGGCTGCAGAAGAGGGCCAAGAAACCCGTGACCAGCGGGGCCGCGGAGACAGCTGCGAACATCGGCATGCCCCTTGACAACGATCTCGTTGACGCCGTGGTGTGACTCTTTTTACAATAGCTCGACCGTACGGGTTCCATGTTAGCTCGTATCTGTGGTCGGCCTGACAGGATAGATCTATCCCGCGGTCGACCAAGGCCCCCTCGAGGCAGTTCAGGAAAAAGGGAGTCCGAAAATGTCCATGCGAGCCAGGATGCTTACTCTCCTGCTCCTTCCCACAGCGGTCATCACGGCTTGCGGCGACAAGACCACCGATGACACCGCGCCTCCCGAGTGCGATCCCGTCGCCCATGCGGGCGAGGACATCACCGCGTTCTTTGGGGACGATGTCACCCTGAACGGCTGCGCTCCGGACTACTCCATGGAGTGTGAGACCGAAGAGTACACCTACATCTGGACCTTCGAGTCCGTCCCCGTCGACTCCACCCTCGACGAGTCCCTGCTCTCGGACAACAACTCCGACACCGCCTGCCAGACCACATTCTCTCCCGACGCCACCGGCACCTACGTGCTGTCCATGGTGATGAACGACGGCGCCGACGACACCCAGCCCGACCTGGTCATCGTCACCGTGACCAGCGGCAACGAGCCCCCCATCGCCGACTGCGGCTCGGACCTCGAGGTCGAGACCGGTGAGCGTGCCACCCTCGACGGCTCGGCCTCCTACGACCCCGAAGGGGCCGCCATCGACTTCAACTGGGCCATCAGCTCGGTCCCCGACGGCTCCGCCCTCGAGGGCGACGACATCTTCAACGGCGACGGCGACGCCCCGGCCGTCATCCCCGACGTCCCCGGCGTGTACCTCATCAGCCTGGTGGTCAGCGACGGCGAGCAGTGGTCCGACCCCGACTACTGCACCGTCACCGCCGCCAGCGAGAACCAGGCTCCGGTGGCCGACGCCGGCATCAGCGAGACCCTGCCCCCCTGCGCGGAGACCGCCATCGAGCTCAACGGCTACGGCTCCTACGATCCCGAAGGCGCCGAGCTCGAGTTCCTCTGGGACGTCCTCGAGGTGCCCGCCGGCTCCCACGCCGACGGCTCCCTCGACTCCGGCGACACCGGCCCCATGGGCAGCCCGGCCTTCGATGACCCCACCAGCGCCACCCCCACCTTCACCTGGGACGTGGTCGGCACCTACGTGTTCCAGCTGTCCGTCTACGACGGCGACTTCTGGTCCGCTCCCGACGTGGTCACCTACATCGTCCCGGAAGACGACACCAACACCGGCCCCGTGGCCAACGCGGGCGAAGACATCGAGCTCGAAGCCGAGACGGTCTGCGAGCTGGTCTCCTACGGTGTCCACGAGTGCGATCCCTGCGAGGGCGAGACCGGCGAGCTCGACGGCACCCTGAGCTACGACCCGGACGGTGACGAGGTCAACTACTACTGGTCCGACACCACCGGCGAAGTCACCATCCACACGCCGTACAACAGCTTCACCCAGGTCACCACCCCGGAGTTCACCCCCGACCTCGGCACCTCCGAGTCGGCCACCTGGGAGATCACCCTCGAAGCCAGCGACTGCATGTACTCCGACACCGACACCGTCTCCATGACCTTCACTTGCGAGGCCACCTTCTAGCATCGCTGGAAGGCACCCTCCCCCCTCTCCGCCAGGGACTCCGCCATGCGCCGCCTGCTCCCCGTCGCCGCCCTCCTCACCGCGCCCATCCTGCTGGGTGGCCTATGCGATAACGGGACCAAGCCCGACACCGCTCCCGAGGTGGTGAACAACGCCCCGATCGCCAACGCCGGCTCCGACATCAGCCAGCCCGCCGATCAGGCCGTCGACCTCGACGGTCATAGCTCCTACGATCCCGATGGTGACTCCATCACCTATCACTGGAGCTTCGAGCACCTGCCCGATGGCTCCACCCTCGAGGAGCGCGAGGCTCCCTTCGCCCGCAACCACGACGCCACCGCCGCGAGCACCACCTTCACCCCCGACGTCATCGGCACCTACGTCATCGAGCTGTTCGTCCAGGACATCCACGGCGCCAACTCCGCCCCCGACTACGTGGTCGTGGTCGCGGAAGAGCCCGAGAGCCGTCCGGTGGCCGATGCCGGCGACGACCTCGTGCTGGTGATCGGAGACACCGCCAACCTCGACGGCGGCAGCTCCTACGATCCCCAGGGCCGGCCCCTCACCTACGCCTGGAGCCTGGTCGACGTCCCCGACGCCTCCGGGCTGGGCACCTCCTCCATGAGCGGAACCACCTCCGCCCAAGCCAGCTTCGTGCCCGACACCAAGGGTGTCTACATCGCCAACCTCGAAGTCAGCAACGGCCTGGTGGGCTCCCTGCCGGACGCCGCGGTCATCACCGTCACCGGCGAAAACGGCGCTCCCACCGCCAACGCCGGTGAAGACATCGACACCATGGACTGCACCCACATCCCCGTGGACGCCTCAGGCTCAGTCGACCCCGACGGCGACGACCTCGAGTACTACTGGGACCTGCAGTCCAAGCCCTCGGACTCCGGGGTCACCGTCGATGACTTCAGCGCCCGCGACATCGTCGATCCCACCTTCTTCGCCGACGTGGCCGGCGAGTACGTCCTGTCGGTGGCGGTCTACGACGGCGAGGCCTGGTCCTCCCCGGATCTGGTCACCCTCGATGTGGACGAGCGCTCCTACAACAGCTCTCCGGTGGTCGACGCCGGCGCCGACCAGAGCTTCGACGCTGGCGAAGTCACCTGCACCGCCTCCACCTACGACTACGACTGTGAGGACTGCGGCGACGTCAGCGCAGAGCTGGGCTCCGACGCCAGCGTCACCGACGCCGACAGCGACCCCTACACCGTGCTGTGGACCCTCGTCGAAGGCTCCGCCACCATCCACGACGACACCAGCCTCATCACCTCCGTCGTGCTGTCCGACATCGAGGTCGATGACCTCGACTGCCAGGACACGACCTACGAGTTCGAGCTGTCCGTCACCGACTGCACCGGCGAGACCGTCACCGACAGCGTGACCTTCACCGCCAGCTGCTGTGGTGTCGAAAAGCGCTGACCTCCGGTCCCCCTCACCGTGAGCCCACCGTGAAGGCCCCGCTGTGGGGATGCTTCGCGGCGCTGGTGCTCAGCGGATGCGCTCCCGTGGAGCCGGCGCGTGAGCCTCTGCCCTCGGCCCGAGACCTCCCGCCACGGGCCGAACCGGAGCCCCGAACCCTGCTCATACCCGCGCCGCCACCCAGTGGTCGGCGCCCTCTGCCCGCCCTGCGCCACCGCTGCCGGGACCGCCGCTTTCCAAAGCTGGCCGGGAGCTGGGCCGTAGGCTGCGGGCCGGGTGGGCACATCGACCGCGCGGTCCACCTCCAGACCGGCCAGCAGGTGGAGCTCGAAGCAGGGGCGGAGCACGCCGGCGTCGATGATGGCCTGCTGTTCGCCCCCGGACGAGAGCACGGGCTGTGGAGGCTGCCGGATCCCACCCCCAGGGACCCGGTGTCCGTGATCTCCGACCAGGTCATCGCACCGCCGATCCTTGAGGGTCGCCGTGGTGCGCTGCTGGTCGAGGGACGGGTCTCCACCTTCGAAGTCGGCGCATCCCACCGCAGGCTCAGGGACGCCGATCCCCTCCCCTGGTTCCCCCCTGCCCTGGTGGGAACCACCGTCTACTGGGTGGACGGGCGTGACCAGGACAGCAGCGGGCTGGACATCTGGGGCTGGGACTCCGAAGGCGGTCCGCCCTTTCCGGTGGTCACCCGCACCGGCGACCAGCGCCACGTCGTCGCCTCGGCGTCATGGCTGGTCTGGACCGACGACGACGGCCTCTGGCTGCAGGATCACGCGGGCGAGAGCTGGCTCCACCGAGCCGACACCGGCTTCCGGGCGGGCCCGAGCGTGCACGCATCCGTGGCATGCTGGGAGGAACGCGAGGCAGGAGACATCGACGTGCGCTGCTCGGACGGTCTCGAGGCGACGGGTCCAGGTGACCAAGGCTGGCCCAGCCGCTGGGACGACCGGCTCCTGATCCGTCAGGACGGGATGCCCTGGTTGATCCACATCGAGCCCGATGCAGGGGAGGCATCATGAGCCGCGCGGGGCTCATCGCAGCCGCCCTGGCGGTCCTCTGGGCCCTGGGCCTGGGCCTGGGCTTCGTGCTCCTCGAGCCCAGCGGCACCCTCTGCCGAGCCCCCCTGTTGCCGGCCCTCGCCGGCCTCGGAGCCGCCGCCGCCACGGCCCTGGCCTGCATGGGCGCGGGAGGCGCTCTGCTGGCGCGGCTCGATCCCGCCAGCCTGGAGGATCCCCTGGGCTGGCTGCGAGCCTTGGGGGTGGGCCTGGTGCTGTGGGGCCTGGTCTCCCTGCCCGCGGCCGCCCTGCTCGGGGTCCACGCCTGGGTCGGTGTCCTGCTGCTGGCGACACTCGCCTCGGGCTGGCTGCTGCGCCCCCCAGTGGGCCTGCCCCACCCGAACCCAGCAGTGCTGGCGTGGGGCTCCCTCTTTCTGGTTCCCGCCGCGATCTGCCTGCTCACGCCCATCACCGACGCCGACGAGCTGTACTACCACCTGGCGCTCCCCGCCCGCCTGCTCGACCACGGCGCCCTGCTGGGGGGTGCCTGGATGCCCAACGGCAGCCGCCCCCTGGCGCTCCACCTGCCGTGGACCTGGCTGCTGGCCGTCGGCGGGCCGGCGGCCCCCCGGGCGCTCCACCTGCTACTGGCTGCGTCACTGCTGCTGGCGCTGCGACAGCGGGCCACCGCGTGGTGGGGGCCTCGCGCCGGCCTGGCCGCCCCGCTGCTGCTGCTCGGCAGCACCACCTTCCTGAGCACCCTCGGCCTGGCCTACGCGGACATCCCCACGGCGCTGCTGGTGTTGCTGGCCTTCGATGCTGGCCTGTCCGGTCGCCCCGGGCTGCTCGCCACCGCCGCGGGGGGAGCCCTGGCCATCAAGTACACGGCCGTGCTGGGGCTGGCTCCCCTGTGGTTGGTGCTCGGGTGGCGAGCCCTGCGTCGCCCCGAGGCGCGGGGGCGGGCCCTGGGGGTCCTGGTCCTGGCGGGCCTGGCGGCCGTTGCCATCGTGGTCCCATGGTGGCTGCGCAACACCATCGAGGGCCTGCACCCGCTCTTCCCCTTTGCCGGCTGGCAGGACGCCGGGCCCTTCGTGTTCCAGTTCCCCGAAAAGTACGGCATGGGCCATGGCTGGCTGGACACCCTGCAGCTGCCCTGGAACATGACCATGCACGCAGAGCACGACAGCATGGTCTTCCTGGGCCGCGTCAGCCCCGCGTTCCTGGCGCTGGCCCCCGCCTCCCTGTGGGCCGCCTGGCGCGACCGCAGGGCCCGCCTGCTCGTCATCACCGCGGCCACGGGCTTGCTGCTGTGGTCCTTCGGCACCCAGTGGCTGCGCTACCTGCTGCCCGTGCTCCCCATCGCCGCTCTCGCCGCGGCGGCGGGCCTGGCGCGGCTGCCTCGCTGGGCCGCGGGGGCCGTTGTGCTGTGCTGGCTACTGGGCCTGCCCTCCAACCTGCGTCCCGTGCTGGCGAAGGCCCGTGATCAGGCGCCAGTGGCCCTGGGACTGGAGACACAGGAGGCCTACCTCGAGCGAGAGCTCACCGCGTGGCCCGCAGTTGGCTGGATCAACGAGCACAGCCCCTCGGACGCTCGCGTGGCGCTGCTGTACAGCTGGCATGCCGCCCTGCTCGAGCGCCCCTGGGTGATGGGCTCGGTGGAAGATCACGTGCCGACCCGGCACTTCCTCGCGCTCCACGGCGACGATGCCCTCGCACAGCTGAGAGCCCGCGGTGTGACCCACGTGCTCACGACTCGGGTGAACTTCCTGCACAAGAGCTACGGCTTCATGGACCGGGCCGCATTCGAGGAACAGTTCGAGCGCCCGGAGCAGCAGCTCCAGGACGCGCTGGACCGCGAGGCCGTCCTGGTGTTCGAGGAAGGCCGCCACGCCGTGTACGCGCTCTGAGGTTTTCTTTCGATCACCGGCTGACGGCGGGTCCAATGGAGTGCTAGTCTACCAGCACAGCAAGAGGACCGACCATGCGCTTGACCCTTCCCCTCATCCTGGGCCTTTCCGGCTGCTTCCAGACCAACAGCATGACCGACGTGCTCCCAGACGAGCGCATCCAGGTCAACCTCCCCATGGACGAGGGTGCCGCCAAAGACGAGGTCGATTGGTCCGAGTGGTACCTCTTCACGGCGAGCACCACCGAGAACATCAACACGATGATCGGGGTGGTGCTGTTCTGGGTCGACAACATCACCTCCTCCTACCGGCCCTCCTACGTCGATCGCGACACCAACCAGGCCGAGTGGGGCCCGTGGTCCACCGCCCTCGACCCAGTGGAGACCCTGCTGTGGGTCACCTACGATCCCGAGAGCGACTCGCACACCTGGGGCTTCGACCAGTGGCCGCGCGATGCCGAGCAGGACGCCGCCTCCACCGTGGTCGTGGGCGAGGTGGATCCCGGCGCCACCCGCGACATCTCCAGCGGGCGCTTCGAGGTCGACTTCACGACCATCAACGAGCTGGACCCCACCGAGCAGGCCACGGGCCTGTTCGAGGTCGCATATGACATCCACGAGACCGGGGTCGCCGCCACCGCCACCTACACCGACTTCGGCCCCGAGAGCATCGACGCCGAGTACAGCTATGCCCAGGTCTTCGAGGGTGACGGCAGCATGGATCTGGTGGTCCACGCCGACATCAACCCCGAGAGCGGCACGGCGACCGAGGAGACCTGGCTCACCCGCAGCCGCTGGACCGCATCCGGGGCCGGCCGGGCGGACATCATGATCAGCGGTGGCGACCTGGGCGAGCAGACCGCCACCATCTCCGAGTGTTGGGACAGCAGCTTCGAGGCGGTCTACACCACCGAAAGCCTCGGCGGCACCGAAGAGGGCGACGCCAGCCTCTGCGTCTTCGACAGCGCCGAGTACGTCGGCGAGTAGCGCCTAGGGGGTGAAGATCGAGGCGTAGCCCCAGGTCACCCGGTCGACCCCGGCGGCCGGGTCGTAGCCGCTGGCGGACAGGAACAGATAGCCACCCGCGTCGTCCACCCAGATGGCGGTCTCCTCGACCAGGAAGTCGGGGGAGAAGGTCACCTGCTGCATGGACGGCCAGAGGCCCGGCATCCCGTAGTACAGGTTGAGCTCGCCGAGATCGTTGGTGGCCAGCAGGTAGAGCATGCCGTCGGGGCCCAACGCCGAGGCGACCCGTGTGAGCTGGCCCGAGCTGTTGAGCACCTGGAAGAGCTGGGTGGTGCCCCAGGTGGAGCTTAGGGACACCACGCTGATGAGGTTGTCGTCGGCTTCGGTGAGGACCAGCAGGCGATCGCGGCCGTCCTCGAAGACCTGGACGTCGGTGGGGCTGTACTGCGGGAACACAGCCGTCTGCTGGAGCGTGATGCTGCCGCCAGCGCCGGGGGGCGAGAAGTCGTAGGCGGTGAGCGCAACCTGGTCGGTAGCAGGGACGGGGATGCCGGTGTCGCCGGTGTCGCTGCCACCCACCGCCTCGACCTGGCTGAGGATCAGGGTGCCGGCACCCGTGATGTCGAAGAAGTCGAGATCGCAGGTGCGTGCCCGTGTGGACAGGGTGAAAGTGTCATCGTAGTTGCCGCTGGCCAGGGTGGCAGGGTCCGCCCACAGGTACGCCATCGACTCGTCGTCGGCGGTCTCGGTGCAGCCCACCGCGTGGACGTAGCCGTCGCCGTCCATGGCGACGCTCAGATCGTCGAAGCTCAGGGGCGCGGTGACCGGCGGGTTGACCGCGTTGGCCGTGGACGTGGCGCGCTCCCAGTAACGAACGACCAGCTGTCGGGTGTTGCCTGTGGCGATACCGACCGAGCCGTAGAGGATGGTGTCGGTGGGGTAGAGATCGCAGCCGCGGGTCAGGACGTTGGGATCGGGGTCGGAGAAGTTGCGCACCCAGGTGATGTAGTCGTTGTAGCCAGCGCCCGGATCCTCGTCGTCCCAGATCAGGGCGATGGCCGAGTCGTAGTAGTCGTTGGACCCAACCGTGAACTCGGACGCGGTGACGCCGAGGAAGACCTCGCTGTCGGTGCCGCGGAAGATCAGGCTCTGAGGGGTGTCCCACACCAGGGAGTCGAGATCGACCAGGTCGAAGGTGTCGGGGTCGGCGTCGCAGTCGTGATCGATGCCGTCGCCGAAGATCTCCATGGCACCCGGATAGGAGGTGGCGTCCAGATCGTCGCAGTCGTCGCCGTCCTTGGTGGTCGCGGCGTCGCGGTAGCCATCGACGTCCTGATCGTAGTCGTCGTCGCCCATGCAGTCGGAGTCGACGCCGTCGTACCAGGCGTCCTTCGCTCCGGTGTAGATGGTGGCGTTGGTGTCGTCACAGTCCCCGCCGGGCAGAGCGCCGGAGCCATCGACATACGTGGTGGTCAGACCAACGTTGTCGTCTTCGACGAAGCCGTCTTCGTCCTGATCGTAGTCGTCGTTGCCGCTGCAGTCGGTGTCGACACCGTCGTACCAGGCATCGGTCTGGTCGGGGTTGACCTCGGCCTCGTCGTCATCGCAGTCACCGCCAGGCAGGACACCCGAGCCCTCGACGTAGGTGGTGGTCAGGCCGACGTTCGCGTCATCGACGAAGCCATCTTCGTCCTGATCGTAGTCGTCGTTGCCGCTGCAGTCGGAGTCGATGCCGTCGTAGGCAAGATCGTTCGAGCCGGGGAAGATGGACGGGGCTTCGTCGTCGCAGTCTCCCGCGGGCAGCTCTCCTGTGCCATCCACGCCTTCGGTGGCCACGCCTGCGTACTCGTCGAGCACGTAGCCGTCGAGGTCCTGATCGAAGTCGTCGTCGAGGGCGCAGTCGGCGTCGATGCCATCGTACCAGGCGTCCTCGGCGTCGGGGTGGACGGCTGCGTCCGAGTCGTCGCAGTCCACCGGCTCGAGGTGGTTGCAGCGGTCGGTGCCTTCGTAGCCCGCCTCGACCTGGTTCAGGGGGTAGCCGTCGCCGTCGTCATCCACCAGCTGGAGCTGGCAGTCGAGATCGGCGGTGGAGACCCAGGAGCAGCCTCCACACAGCAAGGTGAGCAACATCAGATGCCGCATCGAAGACCTCCAAGTCCACAGCAGCCAGAGTCGAGACTATAGCAGGTTTGGCGAGCCTGTCCCCAGGCGCGCCACACCCTGGGCCGAGCCGGGATAGAGGAAAGACGTTCAACGGGCCGACCGGGTCGGGCGCGAGGTGAAGAGCATGGTTCCGAACGTAGTGGTCGTCCTCTCTGGCTGCGGGGTCTTCGACGGAACAGAGATCCACGAGGCCGTAGTCACGCTCCTCACCCTCTCCCAGGAAGGCGCCACTGTTCAGTGCGCCGCGCCCGATGTGGAGCTCACCGTCGTCGACCACGCCGCCGGCCAGCCCACCGAGGAGCGACGGTCGGTCTTGCGGGAGTCCGCCCGCATCGCCCGAGGCGCCATCGTCCCGCTGGCCGACATCCAGGCCGCCGATCACGATGCGCTGTTCTTCCCCGGGGGCTTCGGAGCTGCCAAGAACCTCACCAGCTTCGCCTTCGACGGGCCCGACTGCAGTGTCCAGCCCGAGGTCCTGCGGGTGATCCGCGACTTCCATGCTGCCGGCAAGCCCATCGGCGCCGTGTGCATCGCGCCCGCAGTGCTGGCCAAGGCCCTGGGCGAGCACACCCCCAAGCTCACCATCGGCAACGACCCGGGCACCGCTCAGGCCCTCGAGGCCCTCGGGGCGGAACACCACGACCGTCCCGTCACCGACTGCCTGGTAGACCCCGCCAACAAGCTGGTCACCGCGCCGGCATACATGCTCGACGCCCCCTTTGCCGACGTGGCCAAGGGAATCGCCGCAGCCGTCCGCGCCACCCTGGCGCTCACCTAGTCCCCGGGGATTCGATGGCTGCCCTGAAC
The DNA here is from genome assembly GCA_964532635.1 of uncultured Enterobacterales bacterium. Lineage (GTDB taxonomy): Bacteria > Myxococcota_A > UBA796 > UBA796 > JAFGLY01 > CALDOK01. The sequence continues at coordinate 1,212 of CAZHIK010000011.1, read as the reverse complement.
CCCGACATCGCGGTCTACGTCGCAGCGGCGCCCGAGGACTCCCTGCTGCGCGAGCAGATCCGCGAGCTCGTCGAGGCCACCGGGCTCAGCTGGCTGTCCAGCGGAGCCAAGGCCGACAGGCTCTCGGCACCTGTGCTGTGGGTCCTCGATCGGAGCGGCCAGCCACACGCCTCGCTCCCGCGCCAGCGCGGGGGGCCCGTGAGCCAGGGTGAGGCCATCGAGATCGCCGCTGCTCCCGACCCGGCATTCTTCGACAGCATCACTCCGGCCGAGATGGAAAAGCGCCTTCCTCTGGCGCTGGGCAACCTGGCCCGCCAGGCCCAGCTCGCCCACCAGGTCCGGCAAGAAGAAGAAGCCGTCACCATCCTCAACGAGATCGGTCACGCCCTGTCGGCGATCCCCGAGCGGGACGCGCTGCTCCACGCCGTGCTCTTCCAGACCCGACGCGTGGTCAAGGCCGATGGCGGCAGCCTCTACCTGGTCACAGACGACGACAGGCTCTTCTTCGGCGCTGCCCAGAACGACACAGTGGACTTCGAGCTGGTGGCCAACACCATGCCCATCGATGACAGCTCGCTGGCTGGCTACGTCGCCTCCCGGGGCGTCGTGCAGGTCATCGACGACGCATACCAGCTGCCCGAAGACGCGCCCTACGGCTTCAACACCGACTTCGACCAGCGCTCCGGCTACTGCACCCGCACCATGCTCACGGTACCCATGCGCGACCGCCAGGGCCGCGTGATCGCGGTCGTGTCGCTGATCAACCGCAAGCCCCACTTCGGCGTCCCCCTGCTGAACTTCGAAGACGTCGAGCGCTTCTCACGCCGCGACGTAGCACTGGTTCGCTCCATCGCCGCCCAGGCCGCGGTGGCCCTCGAGAACCACCGCCTCTACGAGGACATTCGCAGGCTGTTCGACGGCTTCGTGGAAGCCGCTGTGACCGGAATCGAAGCGCGTGACCCCGCCACGGGCGGCCACAGCCACCGGGTCGCGGCGCTGACGGTGGCGCTGGCTCGCGCGGTCAACTCCAGCAAGGCTCCCGCCTTCGCCGGTGTTCACTTCACCCACGAAGATCTCACCGAGCTCCACTACGCCGCTCTGCTGCACGACTTCGGCAAGGTCGGTGTACGCGAGGAGGTGCTCCTCAAAGCCGAGAAGCTCTACCCCTGGGAGCTCGACGTGCTCGAGGGTCGCTTCCGGCTCTACGCCATG
>CAZHIK010000010.1:283-29571 GCA_964532635.1 uncultured Enterobacterales bacterium | reverse complement strand
TCCCGTTGACGGTGCCGTCGACGCCGTCGGCATCCGTGTCGGTGTCGGTGTCGGTATCGGCGTCGGTGTCTGTGTCGGTGTCGACCTCGACCGCGCCGGTATCGAGCGCGGTGTCGTCCTTGTCGGTGCAGGCATCGCAGCCAGCGAGCAGCAGCAGTACAGAAGCCGTTCCGATGTTGTTCAGGGAAATGAGACGCATGGCACCCTCCGCCTTCAGCAGGCACAAATCCAGTGTCAGAGTAGACGCCGAAGAGCCGCTAAGCAACAAGTGGTGACAATTCCACGATTAATCGAAGAGCAGCGCGGGCGGCGGTTCGGACTATGGCACGGTCTTCGAGGTACGATCCCGCTTGACGATAATGAACTCGACCCTTCGGTTCTTGGCACGTCCTTCGTCAGTTTCGTTGGTGTCAATCGGGCGCATCTCACCGAATCCGACCGGGTCGAGGCGATCGGGCTCCACGCCAGACTGGCTGAGGTAGGTGACCACCGACTCGGCGCGTGCCTGGCTGAGCTTGAGGTTCGACACGTCGTCGCCGATGGCGTCGGTATGTCCTTCGACGCGAATTTTGAGAAGTTCGGGATGATCGACGATGACCTGAGCGATCTCGTCCATCAGGCCGAAGGACTCGGGCCGGATGTCGGCCTTGGCGAACTCGAAGTGGATCACATCGTTGATCTCGATGGACTCTTCGGTGACCACCACCCGAGGGGTGTCGTCCGGACAGCCGTCCTCGTCCTCGAAGTGGTTGTAGACTTCGCGGTCGTTGGGGCAGTCATCCTGGAGATCGGGGATGCCGTCGTTGTCGTTGTCCAGCTCGGGGCAGCCGTCCTCGTCCTCCCAGCCGTCGAAGTCTTCCGGATCGTAGGGACAGCGGTCCACGTCGTCGCGATAGCCGTCGCCGTCGCTGTCGTCGATGGGCTCGTTGTCGGGGCAGCCGTCCTCGTCCATGTAGCCGTTGAGGGTCTCGGGCTCGTCGGGGCAGCGGTCGGCGATGTCGAGGATGCTGTCCTTGTCGTTGTCGTGGTCGGGGCAGCCGTCGTGGTCCTGGTAGCCGTCGTCGTCCTCGGGCTCGTTGGGACAGCGATCCTCGTCGTCGTACAGCCCGTCGTTGTCGTTGTCCCACTCGGGGCAGCCGTCCTCATCCTGGAAGCCATCGAGATCCTCGGGATCCTTGGGACACTGGTCCATGGCATCGACGATGCCATCCTTGTCCGAGTCACGGGCGTTGGGATCGAAGCTGGGCGCGATGGAGAAGCCACCCAGCACGCGGTAGTCGGGGGCTCCGATTCCGCCCACCAGGCCTGCACCACCACCCAGATCGAAGGTGATGAAGCGGCCCAGGAAGAACTTGAGGCCGCCGGTGAGCTCGGCCGGGCGCTGGGCCACCTTGGGTCCGCCGATGGCCCCGTGGAAGTCGGCCACCAGCTCCATGGCTGGGAAGGGGTGCAGGCCCACACCCACACCGTAGACAAGCTCGTTACCCATGGACACGTCCCTGAGCCGCGCTGGGCTGCGGGTCCGGTAGCCCACGTTGAAGGCGGTGCGGACACGGTAATCACGCGTGTGGATGGAGCCGTCAGAGAACTCCATCACCAGGGTGGGCTGGACCGTGAAGCCCTCTTCGCCCAGGAAGCTTCCGCCGTTGCCGGTGGGGAAGGTGACAGGCACCGCCAGGGCCAGACCGAGGGGTAGATAGTCCCGATCGACGAACACCACCTTGGGCATGGCGCGCACATCGGACACGCCGCTGAGGATCAGCGGCTGGGCCTCGAGGGCCGGGTTGTCCACGCTGTCGAGGGTGTAGCCGTCCTGCCGCAGGATGATGGGCACGTCCACCGTGATGGAGAAGTAGCGCGACAGGCCGATGCCCACATTGACATCGCCCATGAAGCGCTGATCCACCACGCCGTCGCCATCGTCGCCGTCGGCCGGCGCGTTCGAAGGGGAGACCCGAGCGCCGTCGTAGACCAGCACCAGGGGATCGTTGGCGTAGTTGAACCAGAAACCACCGTTGATCTGCAGGTGGCCCAGAGTGGCAGCACTCTGGGTGTGCTGGTAGCCGTAGGCGTCGGGATAGGGCCGGAACAGCTCGATATCGACCGTGTGGTCCTGCTCGATGCTCTCGGCGCTCGCCAGAGGGGCCAGCAGCAAGGACGCAGCGATGAGGGGCAGCAGCATGGTGATCAACTCCGGGGAGCGACGCGCGGGGAGGAGCGACGGCGGAGCGCCATCGGCAGGACGAGCAGCAGAGCGCTCAGGGGCAGCAGCGCGAGGGTCGAGGACGCGCAGCCTCCACCCTGGACCGTGGCGTAGCGGGCCGTGTTGCTGCAGCCGTCGTTGACCAGTCCGTTGCAGTCGTTGTCCACCATGTCGTCGCAGGCTTCTTCCCGAGCCGGGTTGACATGGACCGAGCGCGAGTCGGTGGGGTTGTCGAGGCAGTCACCGTCCTGGAGCTGACCGCACGAGGAGCGGACGCTGCCCTCGCAGGGCCCGACCTCGCAGAAGCAGTCACCGTCGTCGTCCCAGTCGAGGTCTCCGGCGCCGATGGGCAGGCCGGAGTCGATGAGCGGGCCCGATCCCGGGTGGGCGTGGATCCGAGACAGAGAGTGCAGATGGGGACACGCCGCGCCCGAGGGCAGCTCGGCAGCCGCTGAGGACGAGACCGCCACGGACAGTCCCAGAAGCAACGCACAGATGGACATGGACCGCCTCCGCTTCCTGAGGAGCCCGGCGCGGGTTCCCGTCAGGAGCCGGATCTCGACGAGGATAGCCGGCCCGTGCTGGAAGTTCAACGCCGGCAAAAACGCAAATAATCCGACACTGACGGGCTCAGCGCCGCGTCAGCGCGAACCCTCGAGCCGGATCTCGATGTCGTCCACGTCCCCACGGCGCAGGTTGACCGGGTTGCAGGGACAGGCGACGAAGGGATCGTCCGAAGACGGCCCGTCTCCGGTGGCGTCGTGGAATACCTCGAGGGTGACGTTGCCGAAGGACTTGGGGATCGGCAGCTCGAAGGGTCCGGGGGAGAGCTTCTGCTTGCCCACGAAGGCCCGTCCCCCGGGTCCTCCGCTGTCAGCCTCGAAGATGTCCATGTCCAGGATGGCGTCGGCCTTGGCGTAGTGGATGACGCCGGAGAGCACCACCCGGGGGCCTTCGGTGCCGGAGAAGGGATCGTGGGACGCGCCCGGCGCAGCGCCCTCGGGCTTGGCGTCGGGGATGTGGACGTGCTCGCCACCACCGCCTGGCGTGCCCGGTGGAGCCTCCACGTGCTCGTGCTCGCCACCACCCGGTGCGCCCGGCCCGGCCTCGAGGTGGGGACGCTCGGGGGCCGACTGCTCGTCGCCGGGCTCGAGTCCTCCAGGGGGCATCTCCACGTGCACGTGCTCACCGCCCCCCGGCGCGCCCGGCTCGGCATCCCGGTGCTCGTGCTGCTCCCCGCCGTCGCCCCCCGGAGGCATCTCCACGTGGTCTGGACCACCCGAGGCAGCGCCGCTGCCGCCAGCAGGAGGAGGACCGCCGTGGTGGTTGGCCATCCCACCGGGCTCGAGGACCAGCTCGACCCCATTGACGTCGGTGCCGCCGATGTCGCACTCGGTGCGCCCGAAGGGATCGTCCATCGACGGCCCATCACCCGTCTGATCGACGAAGGACTCGAGCTGGAGGGTACCGAAGTCCACCGGCACATCCAGCTCGAAAGGACCCGCCCCGGCGACAGGGATCTTGCCCAGGTGGGTGCGGCTGCCCGGTGCCGACGGATCCACCTGCCACAGATCCAGATCCAGGGCGGCGGCTGCGTCGGCCACAACCACTCCCTTCAGCTTCACCGTGTCACCGTCGTAGTCGGAAAACGGCACCAGACCGGGCCCTGGGCCCACGGCGCTGGCACCTCCCCCCGCGACGAAGCGAGGATCGAGGGGAGGAGGATCGTCGGTGACCTCCTCGAGGCTGGTGGCCACCAACAGGACCAGCACCAAGGGCACCCCCGCCCAGCGGGCGGCGCGACCCCGGAGCCAGGCCGGCAGCTTCATGGGATCACCAGCCTGCCCTCGGCGAGCTCGGCCCGGTACCAGGCCACCGTGCGCTCGAGGCCTTCGGCCAACGGCACAGCGGCCTCCCAGTCCAGCCACTCGCGGGCCCGGGACACGTCGAGGCACTTGCGCGGCTGACCGTCGGGGTAGCTCGAGTCCCAGCGGATGCGGCCGCGGTAGCCCACCGCGTCGGCCACGGCCTGGGCCAGGTCCGCCACCCGGGTCTCCACCCCCGTACCCAGGTTGAAGGGCTCGGAGCGGTCCATCACCTCTGCCGCCCGTACCAGGGCGTCGGCGCAGTCCTCCACGTACAGCAGTTCACGGGTGACCTGGCCGGTGCCCCAGGCCACCACCTCCTCCCAGCCCTCGAGGCGCGCGCGCTCGAAGCGCTGGATCAGGGCGGGCACCACGTGGGAACGCTCCGGATCGAAGCAGTCCCGCGGACCGTAGAGGTTGACTGGCATGGGGAAGACGGCGTTGAGGCCGTACTGGGCCCGGCAGGCCTCGCCCAGGGCCATCATGATGCGCTTGGAGAGGCCGTACGGGCCGTTGGTTGGCTCGGGATAGCCCTCCCAGAGGTTCTCTTCGCGCATCGGGATGGGGGTGATGCGCGGGTAGGCGCAGATGGAGCTGACGCCCACGAAGCTGTCCACTCCACCTTCTTCGGCCGCGGCCTGCATCAGGTGCAGGTTGAGGTGGACGTTGTCGAAGCCCACTGAAGCCGGGTGCTCGCGCATGTAGCCGATGCCACCACCGTTGACGGCGCAGTGGATGATCACCCTGGGGCGGTGTTCGCGCAGCAGCGCGCGGGCATGTCCAGCGTCGCGCAGGTCCACCTCGGACGAGGAGGGCGCGATCACCCGGGCGCCTCGGGCGTGGAGACGGTCGACCACGTGGCTGCCGAGGAAGCCTCGGCCGCCGGTGATCAGGGTGGGGAGATCCTGCCAGGAGTCGATCATCGTGGGTTCATCCTAGCTCAGCTGGGCCCGTCCCCGCTCGAGCAGGGCGTAGGCCTGGCCGGGATGGATCCACTCGGCTCCCTCCGGGCCGTGCACTTGCACGCCCGTGAAGACCACGGCGTCCACCTGGGCGGGGTCGACGGCGGAGCGGACCTGCCGCTCGAGATCTTCGGCCAGCACGCGATGAGCCAGGGCGGTCACATCCACCAGGTCCAGGATGGCGCCGGGCTCGAGGCGGGCGGCCATGCGCTGTCGCAGCAGACCGAACTCCGGGTCTTCGGGATCGATCTCCAGCGCGCCCAAGCCGGCCTCGAGCTCTCCGTGGAAGCCCACCAGGGCGCCACAGGCGTTGGAGACGCGATCCATACCAGGCCGCTCGCAGGGGCCGGGCACACCGTCGGCGTCGATGGCGATGTGGGTGAAGCCGAACAGCGCGATTCGGTGGCGTCCACCCTCGACCGGGGCGTGGTGCAGGAAAGCCCCGAAGGCCGTCTTTCCCGGCAGCACCGCTCCGGCCAGGCTGGCGAAGCTGAACGAGCGGCCCCAGACCGCCTGCAAGGCGTCGGAAAAGGGCACGCAGATCTCGTCGCGGCACAGACCGATGCAGGCCAGGGTGTTGTCGGGCTGGAAGCCTTGCGCGGCCGCGGCCACCCGGCTGGAGGCCACGAAGTCGGCCATGGGCACAGCGCCGGGGTAGCGCTCGGCGAGGGTGCGCTCGAAGGACATGGAAGGCTCTCGGGGTGAGGGTGGAGCCTCAGCTAATCCGCGCCGCCCCCTCGCTCACGCGGGTTGCCGAGGACCAGGCCCAGGTCGGCGCCGCCGGTCACCCAGACCGGACCGAGGCGGGAGGTGTTGGCCAGCACGTCGGCGTAGCCACCGATGCGTAGGCGACGGAAGCGACGACTCAGGCGCACCCCTCCCCCCGCCAACAGCTCGAAGCGACCCGCAGATCCCCCGCCGAGGGTGGGATCCTCGAGCCAGGCGAAGTGCTGCCGACCCACGGTGCGGGCCGAGAGCACCAGGGAACTCTTCTTCTTGGCGCCCAGGTCCATCTCGGCCAGCAGGGGGAGGGCCAGATCCAGGTTGCCGAAGCCCGGGGCGGGGGTGGGCAGGGTGCTGATGCTGATGGAAGGCTGGGTGGCGAGGTCGAAGGGGCCCAGTGCGGCGAAGCGATAGCGCAGGTCGGTGACGGCGCCGAACATGTAGACGCGAGCGCCCCAGTCCACATCAGGGGCCAGCCCTCGCCGGTAGCCGAACTCCAGCTGAGGCAGGGGCAGGTCGAGGGCGGTGGTGACGGGGTTGGTGTGCTTCTGCAGAGAGATGGCGGCCTGCATCATGTGCTCGCCGGGCTCGAGGGGCCGGGCCCCGTGCAGCGTGCCCATGGTGGAACAGCCCGTCGTGGCCAGGGCCAGGGCCAGGACGGTGACGAGGCGGGCTACCATCGCACACCTCCCTGGAGCAGCAGGTCGTGATCGAAGACCCAGCCGTGGTTGGAGCCGCCGGCCAGGATGTCGAACTGGATGCGCTGACCGATGGGGATCAGGAAGCCCGCCCTGTAGCGCAGGCCCGGCGCCAGGCTGCGAGCGGCGTAGCCTTCGCCGGTGATGGTGGTGGAGCGCAGGCTCACAGCCGGGCCCAGAGACAACGCCACACGGGTAGCGCGGGTGCCGGCCGAGCAGCCCACGCCCAAGGCAGCTCGGTAGTAGCGCCTATCGAAGGGGGCGATGCTCCCTCCTTCCGCACGCCGGCCCAAGGCGGCCTCGGGCTCGAGGTAGCAGGCCTCGCTGATTGGGAAGCGCGCCCACAGCCCAGCGACCGGGGCCAGGGGGTGCTCTCCACTGCCTACGTGAAGGGCAGCGGCACCCAGCGCCAGCCCCGCAGCGCCAGCCACAGGCTCGCTGGCAGCCCGGGCGGAGCCGAGGGGTAGCAGGAAGGCGAGCAGCAGGCCCAGCCGGTGTTTGCTCATCGCCCGCCTCCACAGCCCGAGATGGGAGGCGAACCGGCGAAGCGGTCCTCCACCGAGCCACACAAGGAGTCCCGGGCGATGCCCGCGGGGGCCAACTCCACCCAGATCTCCAGCAGTCCCCAGGCATCTCCGAGATCACCGCGATCGGTCCAGACCAGCACCGCCTCGGTGAGCAAGGCGAGGGCCTCGTCCGGATCGTCCAGCGCCAGGCGAAGGTCCCAGGCGGTGGACGCGAACAGGGTGCCGATGGGGTAGGGATCCCAGATGGCGAGCAGCTCTTCGTCGGAGCCGTCCAGGAACTCCGAAGGCAGCTGCACCTCGGCCAGGGTGTGATCGCCGCTCATGTCCCGATCCGGCATGTTCAGGGATGCGGCGAAGAAGTCCGGATCGTCCAGGGTCAGGGCAGCGAAGCTGTCGGCGTACGCCTCGTGCAGGCAGGCGTAGAACAGCGTGCCCTCGGTCTGCTCGGTGCCATCGAAGGGGGCGCTGGCCAGGGTGCCCCCGGTGGTGAGCCAGTGGAACATGGCGTGGCCGAACTCGTGGCGTACGATGCCGGCGTTTGCCGCCAGGGGCACGTCCTTCGAGATGAGATCCTGCAGCAGGATGAAGAAGTGGCCCGCGGTGGCGTAGGCCGCGTTCTCCATGGGCAGCACCTCGAGCATCATGTCCGGCAGCACCGGGGTCCAGGCCGCGTCGATGGGGAAGAACACCTCCGGGTCGAAGCCGTGCTCCGGCAGCTCGAGGGACAGCTCTTCGAGGTGACCGTAGAAGCTCCACAGCACCAGACCGTGCTCGTCCAGAGGCACGGCGACGTCCCCGTCCACGTCGTAGCCCACTCGCAGGGAACGCCCGCCCTCGTAGAAGGTGTCACCGTTGCTCTCCATGGTGACCTCGCCACCCTGCAGGACCGAGCCCAGCCCTCCGGAGACCGCTCGCAGGTCGTCCAGGGTGCCTTTCCCACGGGGCTCCAGGGTGTAGCCATCGGAGCCGGCGTGGAAGGCCAGGTAGTGCTGAGCATCGGGGGGAGCACAGGCGGCCAACAGGAGGAGAGTGGGGAGGGATCGATGCATGGCGCCCAGCTCCAGGGTGGACGGTGAGCATAGCCGCCTTCCGATGCCGCGGAGAGAGCGGTGGACCACAGGACCGATGGCATGCCTGCACCCTCCCCCATTCAGGGCTAAGCTCCCTCACCTTCCGGGAGGCCCCATGACACCCCTCGCGCTGCTCCTCCCCCTCGCCGTCCAGGCCGAAGCGCGCCTGGGATCCCACGCGGCGGCGCTGGCGGAGCAGCGAGCGGGGCGCGGCCCGGTGCTCGAGCAGCGCAGCGAGCCCCCTCCCCCTCCGCCGCCCACCGAGGGGCCCGTCGACACGGTCTACGGCTACTGGCCCTACTGGGGCGACGACCTGGACACGGTGGTCTGGGACCAGCTGTCACACATCGCCATCTTCGGTGTGGAGCTGGAGGACGACGGCAGCCTGAGCGGCACCCACCACTGGACCGACGCGGCGGAGCAGGCCGTGGCCCTCGGGGAGCACTACGACGTCCGGGTCCACCTGTGCCTCATCGGCTTCGATGACGACATCCAGGCCTCGGTGTTGCCCTCGGCCACCAAGCGCGCTCGCGCCATCGGCGAGCTGGTGGAGCTGGTGGATGCCTACGGCGCCCATGGGGTGAACGTGGACATCGAGGGGTTGGACGACGAGCTGAAGCAGGACCTCACCACCTTCATCCAGGAACTCCGGGCCCAGGTCGACGACCTGTTCATCGCCACCCCCGCCGTGGACTGGACGGGGGCCTACGACTACGACGAGCTGGCCGCGGCCAGCGACGGCCTGTTCATCATGGCCTACGGCTACCACCACTCGAGCGGTGACCCAGGTCCCAACTCCCCCCTCACGGGCGGGGATCCCTGGAGCGAGAAGGCCATCGACTGGACGGTGGAGGACTACCGAGACAACGGCGCCCCCGACGACAAGATCATCGTGGGCCTGCCTCTGTACGGCCGCAACTGGCCCAGCGTGGACAACAGCGTCCCCGGCGAGGCCACCGAAGAAGGAAGCTCCGTCACCTGGGTCACATCCATCCAGCAGGGCGAGAGCTACGGACGCCAGTGGGACAGCGTCACCTCCACGCCCTACGCCTTCCCCGACAGCACCCACCAGCTCTGGTATGACGACCACCAGAGCATCGAGGCCAAGATCGGCTGGAGCCTGGATCAAGGCCTGCAAGGGGTGGGCTTCTGGGCCCTGACCTACGACGACGCCGATCCTGATCTCTGGTCCATGGTGGATCGGCTCTCGAACCCCGGTGACGCCCCCGACGACACCGAAAGCTCGAACGACACCGCCGACACCGACGCGCCCAGCGACAGCGGTGAGGACCGGGAGCCCCCTGGCCTGCGCGGGGTCGACGGCTTGGGCTGCGGCTGCAGCGGCGCAGGGGGGCTCATCCGGGGACTGCCGACCCTGCTGGCGCTGCTGGGCCTGGCCTGCCGGAGGCGTCGATGAGCGTCCGTGGACTCCTGGTGGCCCTGCTGGTGGCCTGTGCCCCGGCGGCGGAGCCGGCGAAAGCCCCGGTGGAGACCGTCGCCCTCCCCGCCCCAACGGAGCTCCCCGTGCAACTGGACCAGGCCATCACCGCGCGTCGTTCGGTGCGCAGCTTCACCAACCAGCCCCTGGCCATGGACGCCGTGACCCAGCTCCTGGCCTCGGTGGCCGCCCGCACCGGCGAACACCCCCACCAACGCGCCTTGCCATCGGCCGGTGGCCTGCACCCCCTGGAGTTCTACCTGGTGGTCGGCGCCGTAGAAGGTCTCGAGCCCGGGGTGTACCGCTACATCGCCGAGGACACGGCCCTGCAGCTCGTGGCTGCGGGCGATCGCCGCCAGGACCTGATGGGTGCGGCCCTGGGGCAGGGAGTCGTGGGTGCAGCGCCCGCGTGCCTGGTCATCGCTGCCGAGTACGAGCGCACCACGGGCAAGTATGGCAGGCGGGGGCATCGCTACGTGCACATGGAGGTGGGGCACGCCGCCCAGAACATCTACCTGACCGCCACGGCCCTGGGCCTGGGCACGGTCTCGGTGGGCGCCTTCGAGGACGAACGGGCGAAGCGCCTGCTCGAGACTCCCTACGAGCCCTTGTTGATCATGCCCCTCGGCCATCCCTCGTAGAGCCTGGGGTCCGCGACGTGCATAATGGCGGGTCATGAAAGCCCGAATCCTCCCGCTGATGCTCCTGGCGACCGCCTGCCATCCCCGGGGTCTGGTCCTCCCCCCCGAGGACACCGACGATCCGCCCGGCGACAGCGGTCCATGGATCCCCGGCCAGACCTGCGAGCCCGAAGCCCACATCGATCAACCCATGAACACCGAGGGAGACGAGGTCACGCTGTCCTTCGACTGCAGCAGCGGAGCCGAGCGCAGGCACTTCGTCGCTACCATCGCCAACCTGCCCACGGGTGCCGAGCTGGACCCCAACACCTGGGAGCTCAGCTGGCAGCCAGGACTGGACGATGGCGGCCGCTACGATCTGCTGCTCAGCGTGGTGCCCCGGGGTGACGACAGCGCATTCCCGGAGACCACCGTGGCCACCTTCTGGGTCGCCGACGCCATCGAGAATCCCAGCAACCAGCCGGTGGACCCGGAGACCTACACCGAGGAGTGGGGCCTGCCGGTGTTCCACCTCGAGCCGTCGCAGAGCCTGACCCAGGAGCACGTACCCGCGCTCATCACCGTCCACGGCCACACATACCAGGCCGAGATGAAGGTCCGAGGGGCCGTGAGCGTGAGCTACCCCAAGCAGAGCTACACCCTGCGCTTCAGCAACGAGGACCTCGACGCCTCGGCCTGGGACATGGGCAACAAGGACCACCTGTACGCCATCACGCCCTTCGACGACAACGCCTACGTCCGCCAGAAGCTCTGCTACGACCTGTGGCTGGCCATGGCCGAGCACTGGGAGGCCGACCGGCTCACACCCCGCACCTTCTTCGGCGTGGTCTACCTGTCGGGCCAATACCACGGGCTCTACCTGTTCAGCGACCGGCCCGACGACCACTTCGTGCAGGAGATGGGGCTGTCCCGCGACGGAAACCTGTACAAGTCCGTAAACCACTACGCCAACTTCTACCGGACCTACAGCGGAGCCCCGAAAGACACCCTGCACGACGGCTACGAGAAGAAGGAGGGCACCCCGGTGGACGGCGAGGTCAACGCCTACTGGGACCTCGAGGAGCTGGTGGCCTGGTCCGCCGATGTCACCGACCAGGGGTTCTGGGAGGAGCACGAAGCCTGGCTGCGCCTGGACGAGTTCATGGACTGGTTCCTGTTCGTCCACTGGACCTCGTCCGACGACTCGGCGGGCAAGAACGCCTACCTGTACAACGACCCCGCCAGCTACGAGTTCCGCTACTGCCCCTGGGACTTCAACCACAGCTACGGCCAGGGCTGGTATACCTACCGGATCTCCGCCGACGCCTACAACGACTACCAGGACAACAACGGCATCTTCGCCCACTTCCAGGACCATCCCGACGCCTCGACCGAGCTGTGGGATCGCTACCACGAGATGGTCGCGGAAGGGCCCCTCAACCAGTACTGGATGCAGGCCACCGTCGACGCCTACTTCGAAGAGATCCTGCTATCCGCGGATCGGGACTGGTCGGTCTGGGCCCGCTCCTACCAGGACTACTGGGGGGCCTACAACTCCAACGACTTCCGGGCGGAGAAGAGCTACCTCGAGGACTGGATCGCGGACCGCGACGCCTACATGCGCAGCGTGCACCCCTAGGAACGGTGGTCCGTCCACAGGGACAACCGGGACCGATGGCCCTATAGTAGGCAGACGCGCGGGCCTGCAGCCCGCTCTCGGAGGTCCTGTGGAACGCCACGCTCGCCTGATCACCCTGCTGGCCGTCGCCAGCATCACCGTCGCCTGCCCTGCCAACCCCGACTCCGCCGACTCCACCACGCCGGACGAGGCCTGCACCGCGCCAGTGGACGACTGGACGGTGGGCGAGATCATCGACACCGAAGGCTGCGGCGTGCTGGCCGTGATCTCCGAAGACCAGACCCCATGGGGCGGCCCCTTCTACATCCTTCGGGTCGAGGGCAGCTACTACGACATGGGCTACCAGCACGGTCGCCTGGTGGGCCCCTACCTGCTCGATCTCTGGTGGACCTACATGGACACCCTGGCCGAGGAAGCCGGCCTGGGCTCCGCCGAGACCATGGACACCGTGCTCGGCAACATGATGGATACGGTCTGGGAGACCTGGTACGGCCCCAACACCCCCGCCATCTACCACGAGGAGATCCAGGGCTTTGCCGATGGCATGGCCGCGGCTGGCCTCGAGTACGGCGACGGCGACGACGACCTGGTCAAGATGCCCCAGCGCATCATCACCCTCATCGACCTGGCCATGTCCTCACAGCTGGACTTCGACGATCTCGGCGCCCTCGCGGGGTACATCTCGAGCGGCTACACCGACGCCGTGCTGGCCTACTACGACACCGACACCAGCAACATGAGCGTCGATCCCCAGGCCCAGGAGATCCAGGACATCCTGCTAGGGACCGCCGACCCCCTGAGCACCCACTCCGGCGGCATGCTGAACTGCTCCTACTTCGCGGCCTGGGGCGAGCGCACCGACGACGGCGGGCAGTACATGACCCGCAACATGGACTTCACCACCGACACCGGCATCGGCGACAAGGCGGCCATGGCGGTGTTCGTCCCCGACGACGGCGTGCCCTACGCCAGCATCTCCTGGCTGGGAGCCAACCTTGGCGTGCTCTCCGGCGTCAGCCGCGAGGGCATCGCGGTGGGCGCGGTGGGCGCAGAGAGCCCCTACGAGCGCATCGCCACCGAGCCGGCCCTGCTGCGGGCTCGCGATGCCCTGGGCAACTCCACCGACCTCGACGACGCCATGCCGTACCTGATGAACGACGTGGACGACGGCATCAACCGCGCCCCTACCATCGGCTACAACGCGCTGGTCAGCTGGGGCGATCCCCGAGCCGACGGCGCGGACGCCCAGGCGGTGATCCTCGAGTCCAACGGCCTCGAGACCGGCGTCTTCCACCACCACAACGACTGCACCGTGACCGAGAGCCTGCTCCGCTACGACCTCGACGGAAACGCTACCGTGTGGACCCACGCGGACGATCCCGAGATCGTCAACACCGAGGCCGATGCCAAGGAGATCGACGGCGAGGGCAACGTGCGCATGTTCGAGGTGGACGAGCACGGCAACTTCGTGATGGACGAAAACGATGACTACATCGAGGTCGAGAGCGGAGGCCAGCCCATCCAGACCGGCTACCCCCTGCCCTGCGCTCTGTACCGGGGCGACGAGGCCATGGCCTACGGCGTGCGCATCCACCAGGCCGCGGCCAACGGCCCCATGCGGGATCACCCCGGCCTGATGGTCGAGAGCGGCTCGTGGAACGGTCGCTACTGGCCCAGCTACCTGATGACCAAGGCCTGGGAAGAGGGCACCGCCCTCGAGTGGGACGGCGCCGAGCTGATCCCCGACAACGGCGGCACCCAGGTCCCCATCGGCCTGGACGAGACCGAGCTGGTCTCCCGCACCGCTGCCATGAGCAGCAACGTCTGGGACGTGATCTTCGACACCACCGACCTGGTCATCCGGGTCAGCTACGAGAGCGGCTCGGGTGACAGCTGGATGCGCGCCAGCGAGCAGCCGAGCTTCCTCGAGATCGACCTGAACCAGGTGTTCCTCACCGAATAGCCCCGGTCCCCGGGGGAGCCGTGAGCATCCCGAGCCATCCACCCCTGCTGCCCTACCTGCGCGGTCTGCTGCGGGACGCGGTGGGCCAGGGCACCGAGCGCTACCACCAGCACGAGCTCGAAGAGCTCGCCGACCCTCCTCCTGGCACCCTGATGGCCACCTGGCTGGGCACCGCCGGCTTCCTGCTCGACGACGGTGAGACCCAGCTGCTCATCGACCCATTCGTCAGCTGTCCGCGCCTGCCGGGGCTGGCGGTGAACCGGCACATCCAGCCCGACCGTGACGCCATCCAACGCTGGATCGAGCGCCTGGGCGCCACCCGGGTGGCCGCGGTGATGGTCACCCACAGCCACTACGACCACAGCATGGACGCCCCGGTCTTCGCCAGACTGTGCGGGGCCCCCCTGTGGGGCTCTGGCAGCACCGCCATGATCGGCCGCGGCCTGGGCCTGGGCGATGACGACCTGGTGGTGGTTCAGCCCCATCAGGTACTGAGGGCCGGGGCCTTCGAGGTCCACTTCCTGCCCTCGCTCCACGGCCCCTGTCCCATCGGAGATCCCCCCCACGCGGGCCACGTCACCGAGCCGCTGGTGCCCCCAGCCCCCCACGCCAGCTGGCGCCACGGCGAGGTATGGGTGCTCTGGGTGCGTCATCCTCAGGGCAGCTTCGTCCACCAGGGCACCGCCGACACCCTGCCCGAGACCCTCGAGGGGGTGCAGGCGGAGCTGAGCATGGCCTGCCTGGTCTGGCGCCGCTCCACCCTGGACGTCCTGCAGCGGGCGGTGGACCCCGTGGGAGCGACGCGCCTGATCCCCCTGCACAGCGACAACATGTTCCGCCCCCCCCACGAGCCCTTCTCCCCCATGCCCGGCGTGGACCTGGTGGGCTTCTTCGAGGACATGGCCCGGCTGCGGCCAGAGCTGCGCATCGACACCCTGCCCCTCGGCGAGCCGCGGCCCCTGTTCACTCCTCGCTGACCAGCGCGTCCAGGTCGCCCGGCCCCAGGCTGCGGGCCAGACGGAAGCCCACGGCGGGCGAGCGATAGCCCGGACGCCCCCAGTTGCGGTCGGCCACACGGGCGTAGCGCGCCTCGTAGCGCCAGGAGCCCCCCCGCAGGATGCGGGCGTCCCCTCTGTCGGGCCCCACCGGGTCCAGCTGCTCCTCGGGGTCGTAGTCGCCGAGCCGATCCCAGACCCACTCCCAGACATTGCCGCTCATGTCATGCAGTCCGTAGGCATTGGCTGGCAGGCCGGCCACGGGGCGCACCCGCCCGCCGGCGTTGTCCAGGTACCAGCCAACGCCCTCCAGCTGTTCCGCGCCGGCGAAGAGCTGCTCGGAGCCCGCCCGCGCCGCCAGCTCCCACTCGGCCTCGGTGGGCAGTCGATAGCCATCGGCGCCGCGATCCCAGTGGACCTCGCCGCCGTGGCCGCAGACACCCCGAGTGCGGTAGGCCGGCTCGAGCCCTTCGCGCTTGGACAGGGCGTTGGCGTAGCGCACCGCGTCGCACCAGCTCACCCCCACCACAGGCAGCTCACCGCCCCGCGGCCCCGGAGGTGCGCTGCCCATCACCGCCCGCCACTGGGCTCGGGTGACCTCGGTGCTCGCCAACCAGTAGGGCGACAGCCGCACCCGATGGCGCGGACCTTCGTTGGCGAAGCGACCGGGCTCGTCCTCGGGGCTTCCCATCCAGAACCCTCCGCCCCCGATGGCCACGAAGCGCATGTCCCCTGCTGCGTCCACGCTGTGGACGCGCGGGGGGCCCGCCGAGTTGGCTACCAGGGTCTGTTCGGCGAGGGCGCTCGGGGTGGGCTCGGCTCCGCCACCACCACCACCGCGGCTGCGTCCGGTGCCGTGCCGCACCGTGCCCCAGGGAAGCCCCGGGCCAGGGAGCGTGGCACCCAGCCTGGCAGTGGCCCGCTCGGAGATGGCGCCCAGGGTGCCCGCGAGCCCCCCTCCCAGCTCGATGGGGCCGATCTCCTGGCCTGTTGGACCCGGCTCGTGGGCCTGGGGCTCCTGGGGAGCCGTGTCGGCCGACAGCGCAGGAGGCTCTGGCTGCGCCGGAGGTTCGGGCTTCGGAAGCTGGGGGCCAGGAGTGGCTGGGATCATCACCACGATCCCCTGCCCTGCTCGCCCGCCGGCATCCGCGCCGCTCCAGCGCACCAGGCGCTCCCCCACCTCGGCCACGTCCAGCTCCACCGATCCCAGGGCCAGCAAGGCCACGAGCCCCGCCGTAGGCGAAGCCAGGACCAGCCCAAGTGCCATGACCAGCTCGAAGGCCTGCTCGAGCCGTTGGCCCACACCGGGGGAACCGAGTTCGACGCCGAAGGTGCTCATGCGCAGCCGGGAGAGGGGGTGGCGATCCGGGAGTGTAGCCCCAGGGGGGCGGTGTTGCCGTGAGGTCGGTCAGAGAAGCTCGAGGAGTCTGCGGGTGCCGAGCTCCGGTCCGGAGGCTATCCACCATCGTCGGCCTCCTTCCCCCCCCCCCCTTCGAGCCCCCGGAGCGGCCATGCCCTCCTTCCGCAGCACCCTCGGCGTCGCCGTACTCCTCCTCACCATGGCCTGCGACCACCCCCCCACGGATCCCGCGGTGCCCAATCACGGCGGAGGGGAGCCGCCCGTCGGCGATCCTGCGGCAGCCGCTCCTCCCGGCGAAGAGGCTGGCGCCGAGCCTGCCGCGACCGTCAGCAAGCCCTCGGAGCTCATCCTGGGCGAGTGGGCCCTGGAGCTGACCCCCACACAGCAGCGCCAGTACGAGCTGCTGGAGATCGCCTTTCGTGATCCCCCTCCCACCGAACAGGAGCTGGCCGAGCTCGAGCTGAGCCCGGAGGAGCAGCTGATGATCGGCATGGTGCTCATGGGTCGCGAGCAGCACCCCGAAGAGCACGGAGACCCCGACGTCCGGCAGGGCCTCGAGGAGCTGGCCTCCGCCACACTCACCATCACCGCCGACAGCCTCGAGTTCGCCTACGGTGAGGAGCGCGACCCGGCCCAGTACACCGTGCTCAGCGAGGAGACCTCGTCCCTGGTCATCGAGACAACATCACCCACCGAGGGTGCTCCCGTGGTCGAGAAGGTCAACGTGCAGCTCGATGGCACCGACCGCCTGGTTCTGTGGGCCGAAGGGGACGACGCCGGCACCCGCCAGACCTTCACCCGCCGCGGCACCGGCCTCCAGGGCGGAGCTGCCCTGGAGCAGCCCTCGGGCGAGCCCGCCGCCAACGCCGCCAAGCCCACCCCGGCCAGCCCCTGACCATGGCCCCCACCGTCCCTCCCTTCGAGACCTGGAAGCGGGTCTACGACCAGCTCAAGGCCCGCACCGCCGAGGGCGTGCTGGGCGTGGAGCTGGTGGCCGTGGACGCAGACAGCCTGGTGCTCGAACTGGAGATCCAGGACCGGGTCCGACAGCCCTACGGCCTGCTGCACGGTGGAGTCAGCCTACTGCTGGCCGAGGGCGCCGCGAGCATGCACGCCAGCTACGGCGTGGATCTCGGCAAGGTCAGCCCCGTGGGCCTGGAGGTCAGCGGCTCCCACCTCGCGTCGGCTCGCGAAGGCCGGGTCCAGGCCCGCGCCACCGTCGTGCGACGTGGCCGCCACGTCATCGTCCACGAGGTGCGCATCGTGCACGTGGACAGCGAGCGCCTGCTCTGCCTGGCCCGGGTCACCAACATGTACCGCCCCACCCGCGCCATCGGCACACTGGGGGCCGCCGTGGACCGCGACAGAGACCGCTAACCCCCAGGTTCATCATGCCGCTGCGCCCCTCATCCCCTCCCTCCGTGCTCTGGGCGTTGTCCTTCGCCTTCGCGATGTCCGTGATCATCTACGGTGTCGTGGGTTTCTACCTTCGCGGTCAGATGGCCCCCCCCGAGGACACCGAGTCCCTGGCAACGGCGCTCATGGCCGCGGCACTCTGCGCCGGCCTGCTGGCCTCGCTGCTGATCACCGCGGGCACCCCCCTCGCCGTCGCCCGCATTGGTCACTGGCAGGCCTGGCACATCGCCCGCCTGGCCTTCGCCGAGGTCCCGGCGGTGCTGGGCTTCGCCGGCTTCTACATGGGTGGGAGCCAGCTGGGCTTCCTGGCAACGCTGCTGTGGTCGCTGGGGTTGATGGCGCTGTGCCTGCCCACGGATCGCGACCGCGAGGCCTGGGACGAGCGGGCGCGGGAGCACGCCCGCAAGCCGGGCATCAGAACCGGCCGCTGAACCCCACCACGGGCACCGTGGTCCCCGCGTCGAGCGCGGAGACGCGCATCAGCCACAGGCCGAGGCCCATGGTGGCGGCGCCGCCGATGGCGGTGCCGGTCCAGATCTTGCCGTACAGCTCGCGATGGGGGCGCAGTTCCTCGGAGGGCTGCTTACGCTCGCCCGAGGTCTGTCGCGCGGCGATCAGGGCGAGGGACACACCACAGACGATGCCTCCCAGGGACGCGGTGACGGCCCCGGCGCGGTGGGCCTTGCGGTCCATCTCGCGCTCGTGACGGATCCGCTCCAACAGCTCCTCGCGCCGCAGGGCCTCGAGCTCCTCGGGAGTGGGGGCGTCCGGGGCCGGCGGGGGGACTGTCGTGGCCGCGGGCTCCTGCCCCAGGAACAGCTCCTTGAAGCCAGCGACGTCGGGCCCCATCACCTGGGCCATGGCGAACAGCGGAGCCAGGGGTTGGTCGAAGGGCACCATGGCCGGGTCCGGGGTGTAGTCGCCCTGGATCACCAGCGCCGCACGCAGCGCAGCCAGCGCACGGGTCTCGTCGCCCAGGTCCAGCGAACCACGCCCCAGCACCAGGAACAGCTCCACGTTGCGGGTCTTCAGACCACTGCCCGCCACGCAGGCCAGGTCCTCGAGCAGCAACTGGTAGACCTCACCGAAGCGGGCATCGTCACCCTCGCGCCACGCGGTCACTGCCCAGCCGGCGTGACTGTCGATCACGGCGCTGTCCACCTGATCGCAGCCCGCCTGGGCGGGCGTTCCCACCAGCAGCAGCAGCGCGAGGAGCAGCGAGGCCATGAGCACCCGTATCCCGGAGAGGAGAGGTGGCGGCCCAGCCTCCCTGTGTTGACGCGCTCAGTAGGCGTCGGCCACGAAGCGTGCCATCACGGCGTAGAGGTCGAAACCCTCAGGGCGTCCCCGGGCCAACTCCTCGGCATCGTGGCCCGTGCAGGCCAGCTGCTCCGCCTTGTCCCGAAAGATGCGATTGCCCAGCTCCCGGTCCACCTCCGGGTGGAACTGCATCCCCAGCGCCCTGCGAACCGGATCATGGAACGCCTGGATGGCGCTGTGGGGGCTGTGGGCCAGCACCGCGGAGCCATCGGGGACCTCCACCACCTCGTCGTAGTGGAACTGCCAGATGCGGCAGCGGGGCGCCACGCCGAACAGCTCTCGCCCGCCGGGATCGAAGTCCACGGGCAACCAGCCGATCTCGGGTCCCTCCGGACAGCGGCGCACGGCGCGCCGGCCGCACAGGGCCCGTGCCAACAGCTGGTGCCCGTAGCAGATACCCAGCTGGCCGACGCCGCGGGCCACGGCCTGCTGCACCCGCTCGAAGGCCGCGGCCAGGAACGGGGCATCATCGTTGATGCTCAGCGCCGAGCCCGAGTGCACCAGGTGGGTGAAGCCGTCCAGGGACGGCAGAGGCTGCCCCTGGATCATGGTCCACAGCTGCACGGGCACGGCGGCGGGAAGCCAGCGAGCCGTGGCCGGTCCCAGCGCGGCGTCGGTGCTGTAGTCGAGGACCAGCACCCGGCTCACGCCCCAACCCCAGCCTCGTGACAGCGGACGATGAGGCCGGCGTAGCCCGGCTGCCGGGGATCACCGCCCAGGTGGACCCGGCCGGACAGCTCGGCTCGGGCCTGGACACCGGGCAGCTCCACCCCGGCCAGCGCCGCCTGCTGCAGCCAAGAGCCCAGCCGATCGCAGATCCTGCGCAGCAGCAGGGTGTCCCCACTCTCGAGCACGCGGTCGAACGCGGCGCGATCCACGTCCAGGACGTCAGCGGGCAGCCTGGCCTCCAGCTCGGCGAAGAAGCCGCGGTGCAGGCCCAGGCGATGGGCGTCCCGGAGCACCTGCATCCGCAGGGTGTGGTGGGTGCCCTCCCAGTTCTCGAAGACCACGTTGTCCCGCAGCAGGCGGGGGATCACCGAGAAGGTCTCGATGGTGCCGTTGCCGCCCAGGACCTCGAGGCATCGGTTGATGGCGGTGTGGGCCAGGATGGCGGTGCGCACCTTGTTGAGGTTCAGGCCCATACGGAGGAATGCGAGCTCGGCCTCGTCGGCCACGCCGCCGTCGGCCCGCTGCTGCAGCTGTGCCAGCAGGAAGGAGCCGGCCAGGCTGGCCTCGGCGTCGGCGAGGGCCAGGGCCAAGGTCTCCTGCACCAGGGGGTAGCGGGCGATGGGCACCCCGAAGGCCTGGCGGTGCTCGGCGTAGCCCCGGGCCACCAGCCAGGCCCGGTGGGCCAGGCCCGCCGAGCCGAAGGCGTTGTACAGCCGACTGGTGTCGATCACCAGCTCCATGAGGTTGGGGAAGCCACGCTCGAGGGGGCCGAGCAGCTCGGCCCGAGCACCCTCGAAGTCCATCTCGGCAGAGCACATGCTGCGGGTTCCCAGCTTGTCCTTGAGCCGCCTCATCCGGAAGCCGTTGGGCTCCCCACCCACCGTCCGCGGCACGATGAACAGGCCCAGGCCCCGGGTGCCCTCCCGGGCGCCCTGTGGGCGAGCGGTCATCACGAACAGCTCGGCGTCGGCGCTGGAACAGAACCACTTCTCACCGGAGATGCGCCAACTGCCATCGGGCTGTTGGGTGGCCACGCAGGCGTTGGAGCCCACGTCCGAGCCTCCCTGGACCTCGGTCAGGAACTGGGCCGCGGGTGCGTGCTCGCCGTAGACCGGGTTCAGCAAGCGAGGCAGCCAGGCCTGCTGCTGGGCGCTGGTACCCAGGGCCTGGAGGGCGCGGATGGCGCCGGCCGCGCAGGCGATGGGGCAGTTGTGGCCAGCCTCTCCCGCGTGGGCGGAGAGGTAGAACATGGAGAGGATGAAGGGGTGCGGGTTGGGCCGCTCGGCGTAGGCAGCCAGCACTCCGCTGCCGTAGATGAGCGCCCCGGCCCGGTGGTAACTGGGGTGGTGCACCACCCGCTCCACCCGACGGCCGATGCCGTCCCAGGCCTCGAGCCGCGGCAGGTTGGCGTCCAGGTTGTTCTCCCGGACGGCGTCATCCAGGGGACCCGCCACTTGGGCGCCCCAAGCGCGCAGCTCGGCCTCGCGCTCCCCCAGGCCCGCCCTGGCCACCAGGGCCCGAAGCAATGGGTTGGCGTCGTAGATGTTGCGGGGCTGGGCCTCGAGCCAGCTGGCGAGGTCTGCCCGACCCTCGTGGATGGCCTGCATGGGGGCTCCGTGGTGGGGGACCCGCAGACCGTACTGCCGGCGAAGTTCGTGCGCAATCCGCGCCCCGCGGGACGCTGGCCTCAGCAGCCTCGGCAGCAGTCGGATGCGCCCGGGTCATTGCAGGGCAGTGGTGTGTCCACCGTGCGCTGGTGCAGCCACAGCTCCACGCGACGGCTGCCCTCCACGGGATCGACGCCCTGGCCGGCTGGCACCGGCCGCTCGGCGCCGTAGCCGCGCACCTTCAACACCCAGGGTGGCAGGCCTCGATCGATCAAGGCCGTCCGCACAGCCTCGGCACGCTGCTGGCCCAGTTGGCGGCTGCGCTCGTCGTTGCCTTCGTCCCAAGTGTGACCGGCCAGCTCGATGTTGGCGCTGGTGGCGAACCAGGACAAGGCCACGGCCAGCTCATCGAGCTGCTCTTCCGCGCGCTCGTCCAGCGTGGACTCGCCCAGTCGGAAGCGCACCGGCTCCATGAAGGGCCGGCTCCACAGGCCTGGAGCGAGGGGTGCGGCGGTGCCCAGTCCGGGGACGGCATCGGTCAGGCTGCGGCGGGGGGTGCGGTGGGAGAACATCTCGGCTCCAGCGAGGGGGTACCCATCTACCGTCGCCACAAACACGCGCGTCGCCACGCCTTCTGTCGTTTCTCCCCGTGCGCCGGTGAGTACGACCACCGACCGAGAGATTACCCCTACGCGGTGGTGTCGAGGGTCCAGTCACCGAACATGGCGACGTGGAGTTCGGCCGCGGCATCGTCTTCGTCCAGAGCCGAGGCGTCGGGACCGGCCACGCCATCCCCCAGCAGGTCCACCTGGTTGCCGGCGACGAGCTCGGCGGTACCGGAGCGGAACTGGCGACCGTCCATGGCGGTCAGCAGGGCGAGCATGATGATGGCGCTGGTCATGGTGACACCTGGGCATCGTGGAGAGAGACAAGCTGGACACCAAACCCCCAGTGGGCAAGGAGTAGTTCTCATCCATCCCCCGTCCTCCATGGTGCCAGTCCCCGAAAAGCAGCTTTGGTCCAGAACGGTCCCTGCTGGGGCCATCTGGGTGGCGCTGCTGTTTCTCCTGCTCTGCGGCATGATCGTCGGGAACTTCTGGATCCTGGGCTGGACGCCGGAGGTCCCCGAGCGGGCGCCGGCGGGCTTCGTAGCCAATGCCTGCGACGAAGGCGCCATCCCCAAGGAGCTGCGGGAGCGGCTGGGCCCCGACGCCCTGGGAACACTCCAGGCCCTGGCCTCCCAGCGCGCCCTGGCCTCCACCGTGTCCGTCAACCCTGTCTCCGGTGCCATCCCGCGGCCCACCACACTGGGCTCGTTGAGCGAGGAGGAGGGGCCGGCCATCTCCCCCGAGCTTCTGATCCGCCTGCTTGTAGCCGCCGAGGCGGAGGACGCCGTGGCCCTGGGGATGCGCATGACACAACGGGCGCTGGCGGCGGTCCGGGACCCCGACGGCGAGCTCGAGGCCCGGCCGTGGTTGCGGGAGCGGATCAGGGATCGGACGCTGCGTGGTGCCGCTGCCGAGCTGGAGCGACAGGCGGCAACGCTGGCCTCGCTGCCGCCCCTGGGGCGCCGCAGAGTGTTGGTGATCAGGGGCCAGGCCCGCCAGGTCAGCACCTTCGTGATCGGCCACGAGCACGCCTCCGCCCGGGAAGCCGCCACCTTCGACGCCTGGGCCGACCTGGCCCAGGAGGCCCTCGGCGCCGAGCGCTTCGAGCTTGCACTCGAGCGGGGCCGCAACATGGCCATCGACGACCCCGTGGGACGCTCCGTGGGTGTCACCGAGACCTGGGTGGAGGGCTGGTTCGACTGGCCAGCCTGGTTCGAGGCCGTCGAAGCAGACGAAGAGCCCGAGGCGCGGCCCTTCCACGAGCTGGGACGCCTGCAGGCCATCCAGCTGCTCAACGAGGCCGGGTTGATCGAGGTGGTGTTCCTGGGCCACGGCATCGAGGTGGACCCAGAGTCCCGCAACGACGGTCGCTACCAACCCCACGCCATGGGCTCCGTGGACATCGGGGACGAGCACCAGGAGGTGCTGATCCTGCGCAAGGGCCGCAGGGGCTTCGCCCTGCGCTACGGCCTGACCCTCGACGCCCGGGCGCCGTTCTGGGCCGCCAGCTGCTCCAACCGCCACGGCGGCGAGACCCGGCCGGACCAGAGCACCACCGCCGTGGCCTTCCTGCTGGCCAACGGCCACTACCCCGACGCCGCCTCCCTCGATCCGTTCGTATTCGCCGCCTACCGCGCGCTGCAGGCCGCCCTGCTGGAGGCCGAAGACCCGCTCGAAGCGGGGGGCGCCATCCGGGGGGCGGTGCGCGCCCAGGTGCAAGGCCTGAAGGCCCCCGGAGAGCTGCGAGCGGTGGTGGCCATCGGCGAGGATCTGTGGTTGCTCCGCACCGGCGGATCCGAGACCCCGGACCTGCTGCTCATCGGCGACCCGAGCTGGCGCCCGAGCGCGCGGGACGCCCGGCTCATCACCATGGCCACGAGCAGCTGGTTGGAGCACGACCGCCTACCGGGCAGCAACGAGCTGACGCCGGGGGGACCCTGGCACCCCTGCACCGATCCCGGCGACTGTCGCGACACTCTGGAGGACATGCACGCCCAGGCCATGCGCTACGGTGTGGGTGGCAAGCCCCCCGGGGACGCCACGGCCCTGTACCGGGTGGATCGCCTGCTCGGGGACCGCTGGGTGAAGCCCCTGCCAGACGCCACCAACCGCTTCCTGCGCCTGGCGTCCCTCGATCCCCTGGAACCCGAAGAGCGGATGCGGATCGAAGACGACCTGCGCGAGGCGTTCGAAGATGCCAGGGCTCGACGCCGCATCCAGGGATGGGCGCAGAGCGAAGGCTGACCGCGCTCTGGCGCTGGCTCGTGACGCCCGAAGGACTACTGTGGTGGTCCAGGAACGATCCAACTCGAGATAGAATCGGCGCGACGGTTCCCCCACCGCGAGGCGCCGATGGAGACCCTCACGCAGCGCACCTTCCACTTCGAGCGCTGCCTCGGTGCAGGCGGCTTCGGCGAGGTCTACCTGGCGACCGCCCAGGGAGCCTCCGGTCTGAAGCGGCGCGTAGCCGTGAAGCTGCTGCATGCCCACGCCAGCGTAGGCAAGGACGCCGCCCAGCGCCTCCGGGACGAGGGGCGGCTGTTGGCCGCCTTGAACCACCCCAACATCCTCGCCGTGGACGACCTGGTGATGCTCGACGGCCGCTGGGGCCTGGTCACCGAGTACGTCGAGGGCCAGGACCTCGCCGCCCTGCTGGCCAGCGGTGAGCGCCTGCCCATAAAGGTGGCCCTGAACATCGCCTACGAAGTGGCCGAGGCTCTCGAGGCCGGCTGGTACACCCCCAACCCCGAGACCGGTCAGCCCCTGCACCTGGTCCACCGCGACATCAAGCCCGCCAACATCCGGCTTGATCGCGCCGGGTCCACCAAGCTGCTGGACTTCGGCATCGCCCTGGGGGACTCCGGTCGCGAGGCGAACACCCAGGCGGGTGTGGTGGTGGGGACCATGGCCTACATGGCGCCCGAGCGCTTCCTGGGCGCCCCCGAAGATCCCTCGGGGGACGTGTACTCCCTGGGCTGCGTGCTCCACGAGATGCTCACCGGCGAACCCGTGGTCGCCCAGCTGGCCACCCCGCACATGGTCGCCATCATGAGCGACCCCGAAGCCCACCACGAGCACGTCCAGCGCTGCCTGGCCCGCATCGGGCCCGGCTTCCCTCCGGGGACCACCTCGTTGCTGGGCGCCATGCTCGCCACGGATCCCCGGTCCCGGCCCACAGGCGCGGCGCTGGTGGCACAGCTGCAACAGACCTTCATCGCAGCCGAGGGTGGCTGCCTGCGCGTGTGGGCTCGCCCACGCTTGTGGCCCATGCCCCAGGACTCCGCAGGGCACTTCGTGGGTCGCAGCCTGGCCACCGAGACCCCGACCCTGGACCAACGCCCACCCGATGCGACCCAGCCTTCGGCCGAAGCAGACAGGCCCAAGGGCAAGGGCAAGATGATCGCGCTCGGCGCCTTGGTCCTGGTGCTGCTCCTGTGCGCCGGGGTGGCCCTGCTGTGCACCGGCCTGGCGGGCGGCTACCTCATCGCTTCGTAGACACGCGGCTCAGAAGGCTTCGATCAGCTCCTTCTCCCGCTGGGCGATGCGGTGGTTGATGACCAGGGCGTCGCGGATCCAGCCGTCGATGAAGGGCCACTTCGCACCGCCCCCGTGGTGCGCCCCGCTGACCATGCCGTTGATGATCTCGACCACCGTATGGCGCGTGTGCGCGAGCATGGAGAGGATGGCGCTGCGCACGGAGGGATCCTGCAGCAGGACCTCCACCGTCACGCGCTGGTAGTCCTCGACGACGATGAGCACGGCGTCGTCGAACTCAGCCTCCCCGATCTCCATGTCACCCTGGCCGAGCTTGGCCAGCAGGCGGCTGCCGAACCCCTCGTGGCGGAACTTGACCTGCAGGTCCAGGCGGGTCTCGCGGCTGACGTGGGCGGCAAAGACCGAGCCCCCGCGGTGACGGTGCGTGGTCACCCGCTGGAACGACCAGCCCAGCTCCCCCAGCCGCTCGTCGTTGTCGCCGTTGGCGCAGGGAAGACAGAGCCGCACGCCGTGGGCGGTCTCGCCGGCGCCGTCGGGGGCTGGGGCTCCACAGATCTCACAGCTGCCTGGGTTGGCCATGCTCGCCTCGGTTCATGGGTCCGAGGGGTGTCCTAGCAGGACCCGCGGCTCCGCGCCGGAGGATAGGGGGGCGGAGCCCCTCCCGCGGAGCCCTCCCATGAGCGAGTCCGCCCCACCCCGCCGCACCAGCCCCAGACACGGATTCATGTCCAGCTCCTTGGGCACCCTCACGCTCCTGGCGGCCTGGCCCCTGACCATGCTCGCCTGCGACAAGCCCTCCGACGACACCGGGTGGCCCCACGACTCCGACGCAGACGCAGACACAGACACAGACACAGACACGGACGCCGATGTCCCTCGCTTCGAGGGCGACTACTCCCTGGCCGAGGCCCAGGTGCGCCTCTACGCCACCCAGGAGCAGCAGCACAGCGGCCGGGTGCTGGGGGTGGGAGACCTGGACGGTGACGGCGACGACGATCTGGTGGTCACCACGGTGCGCGACGACGACTACGAGGGCGGTGCCTGGCTGATCACCGACCCGCCCAGCGGCGAGGCGACCTACCCAGAGGCGGGTGTACGCCTCGAAGGCAGCGCCGACACCTTGGGGGCTGGCCGCTCCGTAGGGGTGGCCGACTGCGACGGCGACGGGCTGGCCGATGTGCTGCTCGGTGCACCCTACCCAGGCACCAGCTCTGTGTTCCTGTTCCGATCCCCGATCACCGACGATGCCGACGTGGCGGACGCCGATCTGTGGCTCACGGGCCAGGACAGCGACTACGCGGGCCACGGATCGGACCTGGTGGACGTGAACGGTGACGGGCTGGCCGACGTGCTGGTGGGAGCCTACGGCGCCGACCTCGGTGGCGAGGACAGCGGGGCGGTGTTCGTGGTCGAGGCGCCCTTCGAGCAGGGCACCCGCTTCATCTCTCTGGATGCCGCCGCAACCCTCACCGGCGCCCAGCCCGGCGACGGCGCGGGACGGATGGTACACAGCGGGGGCGACGCCGATGGTGACGGCCTGAACGACATCATCATCGGTGCCGCTTTCGCCGATCGGAACGGCACCGACAGCGGGCTGGCACAGCTGGCCCTGGGCCCCTTCGAGGGCAGCAGCGACCTGGCCGACGCCCAGGCCACCATGCTGGGGGAGGCCGCGGGAGACTGGGCTGGCATGGATGTGGCGTTGGGAGACATCGACGGCGATGGGCTGGCCGACGCTATCGTGGGCTCCTCGGGCTCGAGCTCCGAGCTGGTAGGCTCCGTGCACGTCTTCACCACCCTGCCCTCGGGCACCCGGGACCTCGACAGCAGCGACATCACGGTGCGGGGTGAGGGCATGGGCTGGATCGCGGGCTGGTCGGTAGCCGCCGAGGATCTGGACGGCGACGGGCGCGCTGAGCTGCTCATGGGCGCCATCGGCGCGGGTGAGGACAGAGCTGGGGCCGCATACCTGTTCTACGAGCTGGCCGCTGGTGGTTGGACCACTGCGGATGCCAACGCCAGCTTCCTGGGCGAAGCGGCCAGCGCCTACACCGGCCTGGGGCTGGCTGTGGGCGATCTGGACGGCGACGGCCACCACGACGTCGTCATCGGCGCTCCCCTCGAGGCCACCGGCGGCGAGGCGGGCGGGGCTGTCTACATTCAGCTGGCGGTGGAGTAGCGCCGTCGCCTGACGAACCCCAAGCCCATCAACAGCAGCCACAGACCCGCAGGGCCACCACCACCGCAGCCACAGCCGCCGGGATCGAACACCCCGGTGTCGGTGGGTGGATCGCTGTCGACCGGCTCCTCGGTGTCCGGCGGGGGAGCGGTGTCGGACAGGCCGGTGTCGGCGCTGATCTCGGTGACCCTGACCTGGAAGCCGAGGGCCAGGAAGCCCGTGCTGTCAAGGCCACCGGTGTCGTAGGGGGCGTTGAGGTAGTCAGCCCCATCGCTGACCATGGCGATCCGCGCCGAGGCGTCCCAGCTGCCCACCTCCCGGCCGCGCAGGGTGAGCTGCAGCGCTGCGCTGGCGTGCTCGCCCACCGGGCCGTGGGCCACGGCCAGCCGCGCGCCGTCGGGCACCTCGCTCCCACCCGCGTCGGGCAGCTCGGGGGCATCGCCCGGCTCGAAGCGGGTCAGCTCCCAGGTCTCGCCGCTGGCGGCGTCTCGCACCCGCGCCACGTCGAAGGCGTCGGGGTGCTCGAGCACCAACCAGGCTTCGCCGGGATCGCCAGCGTTGTCCAGGCCGATGGACAGCGTGCCCTCACCATCGATCGCTACGTCGGCCACCTCGTCCAGCCGGGGCACAGCAGTGGCAAGGGCCGCTCCCAGGTCCAGGCGACCGTCCGAGCGCACCTTGTCCTCCCACGCGGGCAGATCCTCGGCCGAGGCCCGCAACACGCGGGCCAGCTCGGTGGGGGTCAGATCCGGGTGGGCCTCGACCAGCAGCGCGGCGGAGGCGGCCACCAGGGGGGTGGCGTAGCTGGTCCCGCCAGAGGTGTAGAAGTCATCGTTGCCGTAGGCCCCGCAGCTGCAGATGTCCTCGCCTGGCGCGGCCAGGTCCACGGAGTACTGGCCATAGTGGCTGTAGCTGTTGAAGCCGTCGTCGCGAGTGGAGCTGGCCACGGTGACGATGTGATCGAAGGAGAAGCTGCCCGGGTACATGGGGTTGGCGTCGTTGTCGGCGTCGGAGCAGTGGGCCGAGCCACAGTTGCCGGCGGCCACAACCATCAGGATGCCCACGTCCTCGAGGGCCGCGACGGCGTCGTAGAACGACGAGGTGTAGCTGGACCCGGCGATGCTGTAGTTCAACACCCGCACGCCCAGATCGCCGTCGGCCAGGTCACCCAACGCATAGACGGCGTAGGAAAAGTAGAGGTCGCCGTCGTCGTCGGCGATCTTCTGCAGGTTGAGCCGGCCGTAGGGGGCCACGCCGGAGCGCCCGCGGCCGTTGTCGGGATCGCCGGCGATCACCCCGCCGATGAAGGTGCCGTGGGCGGGCACGGAGGAGCCCCACTCCAGCTCTGGGTCGGTGTCGTCGTTGCCGTAGTCCCACTGCCCCGAGATGCGGTCCTCGAGCTCGATGTGGTCGGTGAGAAACCCGCTGTCCTGCACGGCCACCACCGGCGCCCAGGTGCCGTCCACGCGCTCCCAGGCTTCCATGGCCCCGATGGTCTCCAGCTCCCACTGATCGGGGCAGTCATCGGTCCCCTCAGCGTCGCTGGGAGGCAGGGGAGAGCTGGGCGGAAGGGGCCGCGAGATCCCCTCCATGAGCCGATCCTGTTCCGCGTAGCGCACGCCGGGAACAGCCTGCAGCTCCGTCAGCGGCGGCTCCACCTGGCCGGGGAAGCGCAGGATGCAGATCCGCGCCCGCTCGAAGCAGCGCTCCACCCGACCACCGAGGGCTTCGGCACGAGCCTGGACCCGCGGCACCACCTCGGTGCCGACGACCCCCACCATGGCGGCGTCGTCGCCGGCGTCGCTTGCGGCGTCACCGACGCCGTCCAGGCCCGAGTCCGAACCGCCGTCGTCCGTGGCAGCGCTTGCGTCCTCGGGGGCGGGATCACCGCCGGCGTCGTGGTGGGCCGCGACCTGGTGTGGGCCCGGGGA
>CAZHIK010000010.1:0-273 GCA_964532635.1 uncultured Enterobacterales bacterium | reverse complement strand
ACGAGCCTGGACCCGCGGCACCACCTCGGTGCCGACGACCCCCACCATGGCGGTGTCGTCGCCGGCGTTGGAAGTGAGGCTGATCAGAGCCAGGATCAACAGCATGGTGCACTCCGACAGGTGGTGCTCGGGCTACGCTATGCCCGAGCCCTGGAGGATGCCATGGGACGCAGCTTGCTGAAGGGACTGTCGCTGCTGCTGGGAGCGCTGACCAGCTGCGACTCCGGCACGGGGGACACCTGGGCCGGGGATTGTCCGGAGTACGGGTGCAAC